>JAOPYW010000134.1 GCA_025964405.1 Thermoleophilia bacterium
ATGCGACCCGAGAATGGTAGCAGGGCGTTGCGCCAGCTGTCGAGCGACGCGCTCGAACCTGATTTCAGCGGGTGGGGTCATCCCGGCGCGGGAGTGGCTGCGGCATGGCCGGCGACGCGTGGTACACCGCATCCTGGCGCAGGTTGGTCGCGTTGCTCCCAGCAGGATCGGTGAGTGCCGGCTCGGTGCGACCCACCGGGCTCGACTGCATGCCGGTGGCGAGCGGGACGGTCGTGACCTCGCCCGTGCGCTGCTGCGACGAGGCGCCGAACGCAACCGGCTCCAGCATCGTGCGGTCGCTGCGGCGCTGCCACAGCTCCCCGAGCATGCCACCGATCGCACCGGCCACCAGCATGACGCCGAAGGCGATGAGCATCGTCACGATGCCGATCACGGCCCAATTGTCGATGCCGCCGAACTCGAAGTTCGGGAGGTTGAGCGACGCGATGATGTTGTACTGGTCGCCGAACAGGCCACCCGCGGCTGCGAACAGGCCGCAGATCACTGCCGCCCAGACCGGCACGAGCAGGCCGTTGCGGACGCCGTCGAAGCGTGCGGCACGGCCGGCAGTCACGCCGCCGAGGAAGGCACCGACACCGAGCGCGATGACGGCCATCCAGAGGGAACTCGTCGTGAGCAGCCCGTCGGTGTCGGCCTTGAGGTCGAACACGAACGCACCCGTGTCAGCTGCCTCGAACAGGACCCCGCCCACGAGCAGGCACGTCGCGATCGCGACCAGTGCACCCATGAGGCCCGAGATCGGGGAGATGCCGCCGTGTCGTGCACGTGCACCCTCACGCCCAGCCACCAACATCGGGGCGGGTGCTGAAGGCGCGTCGGGTCGCGGCGACGCAGCTACGGTGTCGTCGGTCGTCGAGGGGACGGCGAGCTGGGGAACGATGATGTCGTTGCCCTCGAGCCGCATGCCGGTCGCGTCGACGCGATCGTGCGGCCCGAGGATCCAGCGACGCTGGACGTCGAGCGCGACGATGCGCCCATCGCCGTTGGTCTCGACGTTGCGCAGCGTGCCGACGCGGTGGCCGGCCTCATCCCAGACCGCACGACCCTTGAGGTCGGAGACCGGGAGGATGCCCCCTTCGCGGATCATCTCGTCTTCGTGGACCTTGGTCATGGACGTACCTCCGTTGAAAATCGTGATGGGGATCGATTCCCGGGCGGTACCGCAGCAAACGGCAGCACCTGCACGTCTCGGTAGCTTCGGTCGGTGTATGCAGGTCGATCGAACCTCGAACGGTCCCTCCGGGCGCTCAAGGCCGGCGCGAACCCTGCCGATGCGCACCACACGCGTTTCCGAAGGAGAACTGCCGTGGCCCAGCCGGCGCCCAAGCCCTCGATCGATACCTGCAACGCCTGTGGCAAGCTGTTTCCGCGCGCCACGATGCGCCTCTGCAACGGGTGCGCCGTCGTGGAGGAGAACCGCTTCCAGCTGGTGCGCGAGTTCCTGGTGGCCAACGACGGTGCGGCCGTGACCGAGATCGCACGCGCGACGCAGGTCTCCGCCCCCGACGTACGACGGTTCCTCGAGAGCGGTCGGCTCATCGACATCACGGCGAGCGCCACACGCTGCACCTGCAACGGCATGGGCGAGCGCTGTCGGTTCTGCCGCTCCAAGCTCGCGGGCCCCTTCCGTGAGATGCAGCAGAAGATGCAGAGCGAGCTCCAGGGCAACGCCGACCCGGGTCGCACGAGCTACGTGCGCCGCATGAACCGCCTCGGCGACACCGGCTAGCTCCGCCTGCGCGTGTGCGAGCGCCCACGCGAGTCCGTAGGCTGATGCCCCCCGGCACCGTCGAAAGGCTCGAGACATGACCAACACCGCCCCCGCCGCCGCTACTGCCGCCATCGAGCGCGCCCGCGCCGAGCGTGACGTGACGCGCGAACAGCTGCTCGAATTCCTGCGGATTCCGAGCGTGTCGACCAAGCCCGAGCATGCCGGCGACTGCCGTGCGGCGGCCGACTGGCTCGCCGGCCAGCTGCTGGAGGCGGGCCTCGACGGCGTGAGCGTGCTCGAGACCGGCGGGCACCCGGTCGTCTACGGCGAGTGGCTGCACGCAGGCGCCGACGCGCAGACCGTGCTCGTCTACGGGCACTACGACGTGCAGCCGCCTGAGCCGAACGAGGAGTGGACGACGCCGCCCTTCGAGCCGACGGTTCGCGACGGCGCGATCTACGCGCGCGGCGCGGCCGACGACAAGGGTCAGCTCTGGATCCACGTCGCGGCGCTGCGGGCGATGCTCGCCGAGGGCGGCACGCTGCCGGTCAACGTCAAGCTCATCTTCGAGGGCGAGGAAGAGAGTGGCTCCGAGCACCTCGACGCCTTCGTGGCGCGTGAGGCCGAGCGACTCGCATGCGACGTCGTGGTGGTCAGTGACACGCACATGCTGTCGGCGGAGCGGCCCTCGATCGTCGCGAGCCTGCGGGGCATGGCCTACTGCGAGATCGAGGTGCGGGGTCCGGCCTACGACCTGCACTCGGGCACGTTCGGGGGCGCCGTCCGCAACCCCGCGGAGGCGCTCGTGAACCTGCTGGCGGCGTGCAAGAACGAAGAGGGACACATCACGATCCCCGGGTTCTACGACGACGTCATCGAGCCGACGGTCGAGGAGCGCCGCCAGATGCTCGAGATCGGGTTCGACGATGCGGAGTTCCGGCGCGATGCCGGCGTCGAGAAGACATGGGGAGAGCTGGGCTGGACGGTCTACGAGCAGATCGGTGCACGTCCCACCTTCGAGATCAACGGCATGTGGTCGGGCTACACCGGCGACGGCGCGAAGACCGTGCTGCCCGGCGTGGCCAACGCGAAGGTCTCCATGCGCCTCGTGGCCGACCAGGACTGGGACCGCATCTCGGCGAGCCTCGAGACCTACCTGCAGGACATGGCGCGCGACATGCGCGGCATCGAGTCGGTGCAGGTCACCAAGCTGCACGGCGGTCGCCCGGTGCTCGTCGACACGTCGCATCCCGCGATGCAGGCGGCGAGCCGTGCACTCGAGCAGACATTCGGCGTGGCGCCCGTCTACACGCGTGAGGGTGGCTCGATTCCTGTGGTGGCGACGTTCACGACGGAGCTGCAGGCGCCGACCGTGCTGATGGGCTTCGGCCTGCCGGATGATCGGCTGCACTCCCCCAACGAGAAGTTCGCGCTCCGCCAGTTGGAGCTCGGCATCGAGACCAGCATCGCCTTCTGGCACGAGTTCGCGGCGACGGCGGGTGCCTGAGGCGCTGGAAGGCCCGGAACTTCCGGGGAGCCTCGTCGCGTACGACCTGCTCGTGCGTGATGCGGACGCCGAGCAGTGGCTCGAACTGCGTGCTCGGTACGACCGAGAGGACAACTCACCCCGGACGGTCGACGAACTGCGGGCCAACATCCGTCGCCAGGGGAATCCACCCAGGGCGGTCGGGTCGGCCGACCGCACGCTCGTCGCGTTCGTGGCCACGGAGTTCGGAACGACCGGTGACGGGGCGACGTACGTGAACGCGTACTGCGACGGCGACCCGGGCGAGCCCGTGCTCGGCGACCTGGTCGCATACGCAACGGCGCTGGCGGCGAGCGCGGGCGCAGGGCGCGTCGAGTTCATCGCGCACGCCGACAACCGGCTCGCGGACCCGCTCGCGGCGAGGCATGGGTTCCAGGTCGCCGAACACTGGCGACACTTCGAATTGGCGATCCGAGGCGACGAGGTGGGCGCTGCACTTTCCGAGGGACTCGAGATCGTGACACTCGGCGCGCGACCCGACCTCGCCGAGGAGGCGTTCCGCGTCTACGGCGACTCGCTCGACGACGTGCTCGGCGACTTCCCCCGCGGGGCGCGCGACATCGCCTCCTGGCTCGAGCGGCTCGATGCGAGCCACTCGCGCGGACGCGACCACGTGGCGCTGCTCGTGCATGGCGACGAGGTGCGCGCGATGCTGCGGCTGCTCCGTCGTCGGCCCGAATCAGATCGTGCCGATGTCGCGATGCTCGGCGTCGACCGCGCGCATCGCGGTCGCGGATACGCCCGGGTCACGCGCGCACACAGCGGCGCGCTCGCCGCATCCTTGGGCCTCACCAAGCTCGAATCGTGTACGCGCTCCGACAACCTCGGGATCATCCGGCTCTGCGAGACGCAAGGTTGGTCGGAGGTCGATCCGCACTTCATGGTGCGCCGCGAGCTGCCGACGCATGCGGGCACGACCACGTCGCCCCGCCTTCGCCACGACGTCGACCTGCAGCATGACTGAGGCCCCGCCCGACATCGCGTTCCCAGCGAGCCTGCGACGCCTGCACCTGCTTGACAGCGACGAGGACGTCGCGA
>JAOPYW010000139.1 GCA_025964405.1 Thermoleophilia bacterium
GTGCGACACGCTCCCCGGCAGCGTGATGAGCGACTGCCTGTCGGGCTCGATCATGGAGATCAACTTCGCCAACCAGTCGATCCGCAACCGCATGAAGCGCAACGACCCCAACCTCGGGCCGACGCACGAGGTGAGCTGCAGCATGGTGGCCGCCGACCAGAAGAACTGGTGCCGCGCGTTCGTCGCCAAGGGCGTGCTGCTGGTGACCGAGCTGCGCACGGTCGGCTGACGATCGAGCCGACGCGGTCGGTCAGGCGAGCACGGCGAGCGCGACGTCGAACGCCCGCTCCAGTGCCGCGCCGACCACCTCGCCGTGGAACGCCGGCACCCACGTGCCGTCGAGCGTGCTGATGATGTCACTCACCACGAGCAACGAGGCGACCTGCGCGCCCCGCACCTCGCCGACGGCGAACACGGCGGAGGCCTCCATCTCGACGACGTCGACACCGGCCGCGACGTGCGCGCGCACCTCGTCGGCGGTTTCACGGTAGATGGCGTCGGTGGTCCAGGTCGCGGTGCGGTGGTGGGCGGTGCCGCGCGCGTCGAGCTCCCCCGCGAGCGCGGCCGTCAGCTGCGCATCGGGCAGCGCAGGGCGATCATCCGGCAGGTAGTGGTGCGAGGTGCCGTCGTCGCGCACGGCGCGCTCGACGAGCACGAGGTCGCCCGGCGCCAGGTGCTGCGCCATGCCGCCGCACGTGCCGACCGACACCACGCGGCGGCAGCCGAGGGCGATGAGGTCTTCGAGCATGACCGCGGCGACCGGTGCGCCGATGCCGAAGTCGGAGACGAGCGCGACCCTGCCCCCGGTCGACTCGAGCAGGTGCGTGTCGCCGAAGAAGCCCGGGATGGTCATGGCTGGTCGCGCGGAGAGCAGCTGCTGGGCGAGCCCGCGGTGGTAGCTGAGGATCGCGGCGCTCGGCGGAGGCACCGTCGCGTACGCGCCCGTGGCAGCTCCGTGTGCGGCCAGCACGTCAGGGCTCACGATGCCGGGGCGCCCGTGCTTGGTCGGGTCGAGCGGGACGGGCATCAGTGGGCGCCGTGGAAGTGCCCGTCGCCGTGGTCGTGCATGTGGCCGTGCCCCTGGACGTCGCCTTCCTGGTCCTCGGCGAGTTCGTCGAGGTTGGCGCGGCGCTGGGCTGCCTCGCCGAGGAACTTGGCCAGCGCGTCGGGCGGCACGGCGCCGGGCACGAGCAGGGCGCGGTCGGCGACGAAGGCGGGCACCGCGGTGATGCCGAGCTCCTGGGAGAGGGCGATGTCCTCGCGCACCTCTTCGGTGACGGATTCGTCGCGCTCGGCGTCCCAGAGGATCTTCGCGGTGAGTTCGGGGTCGATCACGGCGCGCAGGGTCACCTCACGGAGGCGCTCCGGGTCACCGATGTCGATGCCCTCCTCGAAGTTCGCGACGAACAGCGCGTCGACGACCGCATCCTGCACGCCGTGCCGCGCGGCGGCCTTGGAGATGCGGTGGGCGCGGAAGGTGTTGGCGATCGTGTGCTGCCGATCGAAGCGGAACTCGATGCCGAGCTCCTCGCCGAGCAGTGTCAGTCGCTCCTGGCCCTCCTCGATGCGCTTCACGTCGTCACCGAAGCGCTGCGTGAAATAGGCGTCGCGCTCGACGCCTTCGATCGGGATGGTCGGATCGAGCTGGTAGGCGCGCCACGTCACGTCGGGTCGCTCGCGCGGGTCGAGGTCCTGCAGCGCAACCGCGAGGTTGCGGCGCCCCACGAAGCACCACGGGCAGGCCACGTCGCTCCACACCTCGAGCTGGACGCGTTCGATCTCGGTCTCTAGGGCTTCGTTCGTCATGCGGCGTATCGTATCGCGTGCTCCCGGTGACGGGTGCGACGGGCGGCGCTGCAACAGGCAGCTAGGACGCGCCCTCACGAGCGCGCCGGACGCCGACGGCTCGTCATCCGGCCGCATCGATCGCGCAGAGGCGCCTCGATCGTCAGCGGGCCGACCTCACCGGTCGTCATCCTGCCGCGGCGCTGCTCTGCATCCCCCTGTTCTACACGAAGGGCCGACTACGACACCCCCACGTGGCGGCGAGCCGCTGAGCGCATCCCGTGCGCTCAGGCGCTCGGCGTGGGCTTTGCGTAGACCGGCGAGTCGAGCAGGTTCACCACGGGGATCCCGTACACCTTCGCTGCGCTCTCGACGGCCCACAGCTCCTCCTGCGTCGCGCCGGACGTGACGCGTATCTCCTGGACGTCGGTCGGCCGCACGCGCCCGTAGATCTGCATCTCGGGCAGGGGCGGCGCCGCGTAGGTGCCATCGGTGCCGCGCGTGGCGCGACGCAGCGCCTGATAGACCTCGCCGCGTCCGGTGTCGGCGTCGTACACGGCGGAGCCGATTGCCGGATCCGCAACGATCCGCCGTACGTAGTGGGCGTTCGGGGCATCTTCGCCGTTCGCGCGGCGCAGCATCGCGCCCGCGACCGCATCGGGGATCCCCTCGACCGGCTGGAGGCGCGCCGCGCTCGCCGAATCCTCGTCACTGTAGGTGGCCCGCTTCATCACGTCCGGCTTGAGCACCATCGCGATCGGACCGTAGTTCGGCTGACCGCCGTCGTAGGTCGCACCCGTGCTGGGCTCGACCACCGTGTCGGAGAAATGGAGCATCGCGTAGGTGACAGGTACGTCCTGTTCCCCTTCGGCACGAATACCGAGCCGGTACTCGTCCTGCGGCACCGTGTGCGACCCACCCCAGCGGATGCCCTCGTTGCCTTCGAGCATCCGAAGGGCACTGCTCACCGACCGGTTCGTGATGGGGGCCACCTGTGAGCCGGTGATGTCGCTCGTGAGGAGACCGGAGATCGCCGTCTCGATCCGATCGGCCTGTGCACCGACGAGTTGTTGCTGCACCTCACCGTGCCGCCCCAGCGTCGTCACCGACGGCGGGCGGCCGGCCTCGCCGTCACGGACGGCCCGCGCACGCTCCACGGCCGGAAACTGCGTCGGGTAGTGCACGCGGGTGGCCGGCGCAGGTGTGTACTGGGGAGCGCTGGGGGTGATCGTCATGCCCCTCTGTCGCGCCGCCGCCCCTCAGGCCTGCTCCCTCCCCGACCGATGTGGTCGCCCAGGACGTGATGGTGGCCCACCCCGCCCCCCGGGGCTCCCGGGCCCCCCGGGCCACCGTCGACCGACGTCGTGGGCACGCTCCGTCCATGACGACGTCGCTCACGCTGAGGTGGAAACAACGGGATCGCGACAAGCTTCGAGCGGCAGGGATGCCGATCGAAGCGCCCCGGCGGCGAGCAGTATGCGAGCAGGGGCGCGTGCTTGTCGCCGACTCCGTTGGTTTCCGCCCACCACGCCTCGCCGTAGTCACAGCTCCCCAGCCTCGACACACGAAGGGCCCGACCAGATGGCCGAGCCCTTCGCGATCACGATATGTCAGTCACCGTCAGGCGCGGAGCCGTCGGGTGACACCCGCGTGGCCTAGAGGCCGAACGGGTTGTCGAGGTCCGGGTTCGGAACCGACACGCCGACACGATCGTCGTCGCTGGTACCGAGGTCGAGACCCGACAGGAACTGCTCGGCCTCGTAGAACGTGCGCGGGCGCTCCGCAGGACCGAACTTGAGGTCCTGGTAGCGGCTGAGGCCGGTCGCTGCCGGAATCAGCTTGCCGATGATGACGTTCTCCTTGAGGCCGACGAGGTTGTCGACGCGACCTTCGAGCGCAGCGTCCGTGAGCACCTTGGTGGTCTCCTGGAACGATGCGGCCGAGAGGAACGAATCGGTTGCGAGCGATGCCTTGGTGATACCGAGGATCACCGGCTCGAACACGATCTGTGCCTTGGTCTTGAGCTTGCCCATGCGAACGTTCTCGCGGAGCACCTTGTGCGCATCGGCCAGCTCGCCCGGCAGCCACAGCTCACTGCCACCGGCAGTGATGACGCGAACGCGCTTGAGCATCTGGCGGATGATGAGCTCGAGGTGCTTGTCGTGGATCTCGACGCCCTGTGACTGGTAGACCCGCTGCACTTCGGCAACGAGGTACGAGGCACATTCGTAGGCACCGCGCAGGCGGAGCAGGTCCGCAGGGTTCTGCGAGCCTTCCGTCAGCGGGAGGCCGATCTCGGTCTCCTGTCCGTCCTCGACGATGATGCGGCGACCACGCTCGATCTCGATCGCCCACGTGTCAGCTTCGTCCCATGCCTTCGGGAGCTTCTTCGGGGTGATCGTCACGCGCGTGCTTCGCTCGAGCGGCTCGAGGTGGATGATGCCGCCGGCCTTGTAGGCGTCGACGAGCTCGTCCTCGGGGTCGAACAGCTCCGCTGCACCCTTCGGGTTACGTGCCTCGAAGATCTCGACGACACGCGGCAGGCCGGTGGTGATGTCACCGCCGGCGACGCCGCCCGTGTGGAACGTACGCATCGTGAGCTGGGTACCCGGCTCGCCGATCGACTGTGCCGCGATGATGCCTGCGACGTCGCCGAGCTCGGCCATGCGACCGTCGGCAAGTGAACGCCCGTAACAGGCCTGGCACATGCCGTGCTCGGCCTCGCAGTACAGCACCGAACGCAGCGTGGCGAACGGGCGGTTCTTCGGGGCCTTGCCACCGTGGATCGCGACGTAGCGTCGGAGCACGTGGTGGTTGAGCTCGTCACCGGAGTCAGCGACGATCTCACCGTTCTTGTCGACGAGCGGCTCTGCGAGCACGCGACCGAGCGCATTGACGTTGAAGTCGGTCATCTCCTCGTCGTTGAACAGGGGCAGCGAGATGTAGCTGGTCGTACCGCAGTCGCGCGTTCGCACGATCACGTCCTGGGCGACGTCGACGAGACGACGCGTCAGGTAGCCCGAGTCCGCGGTTCGGAGCGCCGTGTCGGCGAGTCCCTTTCGCGCACCATGGGTCGAGATGAAGAACTCGAGGACCGAGAGGCCTTCCATGAAGTTCGAGCGGATCGGCTGATCGATCGTCTCACCCTTCGGATTGGCCATCAGGCCACGCATGCCGGCGAGCTGCGAGAGCTGCTTCGTCGAACCACGAGCACCGGAGTCGGCCATCATGTAGATCGGGTTCTGCTTGTCGAGCTCGAGCTTCTCGCCCATGACCTTGGCGACGGCCTCGGTGGTCGTCTCCCAGAGGGACACGACGCGATCCTTGCGCTCGCCTTCGGTGATGAGTCCGCGCTCGTACTGCTTGCGGATGAGGTTGGCCTTCTCATCGGTCTCGCCGATGATCGCCCACTTCTCCTCGGGGATGATGATGTCGTTCTTCGACACCGTGCCGCCCGACTTCTCCGCGTACTCGAAGCCGAGGTCCTTGATCGTGTCGAGCAGCAGCGCGACCGTCGAGGTACCCCATTGGTCGATCAGCTGGTTGACGTAGACCGTGATCTGCTTCTTGGTCAGCGTCGCGTTCGCGAAGTGGTGGTCGGCGCTGTCGAACACGTCGAGGGCTTCGCCGAGGCGTCGCTCGATCGCGTCGTGGAACAGCAGTCGACCCGGCGTCGTCACGACCCACTCGCGCACGAGCTCGGTGTCGCGATGACGGTCGAGGCGCACCGCGATGGCGTCACGGAGGGCGACCTGGCCGTTGGCGAGTGCATGCTGCACCTCTTCCGCGTTGCCGAAGCGCTGCGGGAGGTTCTCACCCTTCTTGTCGGCCTTGACGAGGTCTTCCCACGGCTGACCGATGCGGTCGTCGTCTGCCCACGTCAGGTAGTAGAGACCGAGCACCATGTCCTGCGACGGCACGGCAAGCGGGTTGCCGTGCGCCGGGCTCAGGATGTTGTGCGCGGAGAGCATGAGGATGCGGGCTTCTGCCTGCGCCTCAGCACTGAGCGGGAGGTGGACGGCCATCTGGTCACCGTCGAAGTCGGCGTTGAACGCCGAGCAGACGAGCGGGTGCACCTGGATGGCCTTGCCCTCGACGAGCTTCGGCTCGAAGGCCTGGATGCCGAGGCGATGCAGCGTGGGTGCGCGGTTGAGCAGCACCGGATGCTCCGAGATGACCTCTTCGAGCACGTCCCAGACTTCCGGGATCTGGCTCTCGACCATCTTCTTCGCAGCCTTGATGTTCTGCACGCTCTTGCGCTCGACCAGTCGCGCCATGATGAACGGCTTGAACAGCTCGAGGGCCATGAGCTTCGGCAGGCCACACTGGTGGAGCTTGAGGCTCGGACCCGCGACGATCACGGAACGACCCGAGTAGTCGACGCGCTTGCCGAGGAGGTTCTGGCGGAAACGACCCTGCTTGCCCTTGAGCATGTCGGAGAGCGACTTGAGCGGCCGGTTGCCCGGGCCCGTCACCGCGCGGCCACGTCGACCGTTGTCGAACAGTGCGTCGACGGCCTCCTGGAGCATGCGCTTCTCGTTGTTGACGATGATCTCCGGAGCACCGAGGTCAAGCAGGCGCTTGAGGCGGTTGTTGCGGTTGATCACGCGGCGGTAGAGGTCGTTCAGGTCGGAGGTCGCGAAGCGACCGCCGTCCAGCTGCACCATCGGGCGGAGCTCCGGCGGGATCACGGGGATCACGTCGAGGATCATCCACTCGGCCTGGTTGTCACTCTTCACGAACGAGTTGACGACCTTGAGGCGCTTGATCGCCTTCTGCTGCTTCTGGCCCTTGCCGGTGCGGATCTCCTCGCGGAGCACGTCGGCGGTGGCCTTCGGATCGACCTGGCGCAGGAGCTCACGCATCGCGTTCGCGCCCATGCCACCCTCGAAGTACTCGCCGAAGCCGAACGGCGCCGGGGTACCGAAGCGGTCCTTGAGCTCACGGAAGAGCGGCTCGTCGGCCACGATCATGCGGCGCTCGAGGCCCTCGAAGAGCGCCCATGCGCGCTCGAGGCGATCGCTCTCGATGGCGGCACCCTCACGGATGTCACTCATGCGGCTCGCGAGGTCCTGCGCGGTCTCCTTGGTCTTGACGGCCCACTGCAGCAGCAGGTCGTTCTCCTCCTTGGTGACGGCTCCACCCTCACGAAGCGCGTACTCGCTCATCGTGTCGGTGATCTTCTTGGGCTCCGGACCCGGTGCGTGCTCGACGACGTCGCCGATCAGGTGGGCACCGGTCGTGCGTGCGACTTCCCAGGGCATCTCCTGGAAGACCTGGCGCTCGACCTCGGAGACCCAGGTGCGGTCCTCCTCGGTGAAGCCGGCCATCGCGCCCTTGGCGGAACGGATGTACTTGAGGCGACGGTCGCGCGTCTTGTCGTCGGCGTCCTTCATGCCCTTGACGAGGTACTGGCCCCACTCCTTCACGGCGACGGTCTGCTCGCGCGTCAGTCGGCGGTCGGGGCGGAACTTGCTCTCCTTGATGACGGTGAGGATCGTCTTGCGGTCCTCGGTGCCCTGGAGGGCAGCCACGATGTCGGCGTACACGCCGCCACCGATCTTGCGCACGTCCTTGAGTGCCGGGGCGCTCTGCTCCTCGGCCCAGCTCTCGATCGACTCCATCCAGACGTTGTCGTCCTCGTCGAAGCCGGTCTTCACGCCCTCGGCGAGGAAACCACGGCGACGCTCGAGGCGCGTCTGCACCATGCCGAGCATCTCCTCGCGGTCAGCCGCGATGCGCTCGATCTCCGCGTTGACCTTGGCCTTGAGGCCCTTGAGGTCCTTGGCGCGTGCCTTCTCGTCGACGCTCGTGATGATCGAGGCCGCGAAGTACAGGACCTTCTCGAGGTCCTTC
This sequence comes from Thermoleophilia bacterium, assembly GCA_025964405.1. GTDB lineage: Bacteria > Actinomycetota > Thermoleophilia > Gaiellales > SKUG01 > JAGQUL01. The sequence continues at coordinate 7,642 of JAOPYW010000139.1, forward strand.
GGCGCGATGTCGAGCAGGTAGCCGATGCGTGACGGCACACCCTTGAAGAACCAGATGTGGCTGACGGGAGCGGCGAGCTCGATGTGGCCCATGCGCTCGCGACGCACCTTCTGGCGCGTGACTTCCACGCCGCAGCGCTCGCAGACGATGCCCTTGTAGCGCACGCGCTTGTACTTGCCGCAGTAGCACTCCCAGTCACGGGTCGGGCCGAAGATCTTCTCGCAGAAGAGTCCGTCCTTCTCGGGCTTGAGCGTTCGGTAGTTGATGGTCTCCGGCTTGGTGACCTCGCCGTGTGACCAGTCGCGGATCTGCTTCGGTGAGGCGAGGCCGATCTGGATGCTGTCGAAGTTGTTGATGTCGATCACGGTGTGCTTCAGCTCCTATGCTGATGGTGGTTCTCGGTTCGGTGGAGCGGTGCGCGGGGTCGTGGGCTGGGCTCAGCTCGCGTCGTCCGCATCCGCAGCGGGACCGAGGTCACCGATGGTGATGTCGTCGTCGATCGTGATGTTGCCGAGGGGATCGTCAGCGGGCTCGGTGGCGTCGACGCCAGCCAGTTCCGCATCCAGGTCGATCGTCGTCGTGGTCTCGTCGGCGGCGATGTTGAAGATGCCGTCCGGGTCGACCTTGTCGTTGCCCTCTTCGAGGTCCTGCGCACTCGGGAGGTCGGCGGTGGCACGCGTCGAGACGGGTGCGAGTTCGATGCCGAGCTCCTCCGCCGCGCGGACCAGCTCGTCCTGCTCCTCCGTGACCTCGAGCACTGCGCCCGAGCTCGTCTGCACGCGGATGTCGAGTGCAAGTGACTGGATCTCCTTGAGCAGCACCTTGAAGCTCTCGGGGATGGTCGGCTCGGGGATGTTCTCGCCCTTCACGATGGCTTCGTACGCCTTGACGCGGCCCACGGTGTCATCGCTCTTGACGGTCAGCATCTCCTGGAGCGTGTACGCCGCGCCGTATGCCTCGAGCGCCCACACCTCCATCTCGCCGAATCGCTGTCCACCGAACTGCGCCTTACCACCCAGCGGCTGCTGCGTGACGAGCGAGTACGGTCCGGTCGAGCGTGCATGGATCTTGTCGTCCACGAGGTGGTGGAGCTTCAGGATGTACATGACGCCGACCATGACGGGATGCTCGTACGGCTCACCCGTGAGGCCGTTGAACAGGCGGAGTTTGCCTGACCAGCGGCGACCGGCGGGCGCGTCGGGCGTCGACTGCATGGTGAACTCGAACGTGTCGTCACCGATGCGGTTCTTGCGCGTGCGTGCTGCACGGGCGTCAGTCGACTTGCGGAGCACCTCGTCGACCTGCTCGAGCGAGGCACCGTCGAACACGGGGGTCGACACGAAGATCGTGCCGTTGCCGGCCGACGAGTTCTCGCCGACTTCGTCCCACGCGTCCTGCCAGCCGTTGAGCGCGGCCCAACCGAGGTGCGTCTCGAGCACCTGGCCGATGTTCATGCGCGACGGCACGCCCAGCGGGTTGAGGATGATGTCGACGGGGGTGCCGTCCTCGAGGAAGGGCATGTCCTCTTCAGGAACGATCTTCGAGATGACGCCCTTGTTGCCGTGGCGTCCGGCGAGCTTGTCGCCCTCGGAGATCTTGCGCTTCGTCGCGACGAACACCTTGACCAGGCGGTTGACGCCGGGGCTCAGGTCGTCGCCGTCCTCGCGGGAGAACGTCTTCACGTCGATGACCACGCCGCCGGAGCCGTGCGGGATCTTGAGTGACGTGTCGCGCACCTCGCGTGCCTTCTCCTTGAAGATGGCGCGGATCAGCTTCTCCTCGGCCGTCAGCTCGGTCTCGCCCTTCGGCGTGACCTTGCCCACGAGCAGGTCGCCTGCGCGCACCTCAGCACCGACGCGGACGACGCCGTCCTCGTCCAGCTGGGCGAGGCTCTCCTCGGAGCGGTTCGGGATGTCGCGGGTGATCTCCTCGTCGCCGAGCTTGGTCGTGCGTGCGTCGACCTCGTACTCGGAGATGTGCACGCTCGTGAGCAGGTCCTGCTTCACGAGGCGCGAGTTGAGGATGATCGAGTCCTCGAAGTTGTAGCCCTCCCAGCTCATGAACGCGACCATGAGGTTGCGACCGAGCGCGATCTCACCGTGGTCGGTCGAGGAGCCGTCGGCCAGCACGGCGCCAGCGGCGACCTTCTGGCCGAGCTTCACCGTCGGGCGCTGATGGATGATCGTGCCCTGGTTGGAGCGGCGGAACTTGATCATGTCGTAGATGTCGACCTCGCCACCACCGACGTCGATGCCGACGCGCTCGGCGTCGAGCTGCACGACGGTGCCGGCGCGGTGGGCGACGAGCACGTCACCCGAGTCGACGGCTGCGCGCGCTTCCAGGCCGGTGCCGACGAACGGCGCCTGCGGCTGGAGGAGCGGCACGGCCTGGCGCTGCATGTTGGAGCCCATGAGCGCGCGATTCGCATCGTCGTGCTCGAGGAACGGGATCATCGCCGTCGAGATCGAGACCAGCTGGGCCGGCTCGACGTCGACGAAGTCGACCTCGGTCGGGAGGACCGACACGATGTCGCCCTTGTAGCCGCGGGCCACGACGAAGTCGCCGATGATCGGGGTGACTTCACCCTTCTCGTTGATGTCGGTCGCCTGCGCGACGACCATGTCCTGCTCCTGCGAGGCGTCGAGGTAGTAGATCTCCCCGGTGACCTTGCCGTTCTTGACCTCGCGGTACGGCGTCGCGATGAAGCCGTGCTCGGAGACCGTCGCATGCGATGCGAGCGAACCGATGAGACCGATGTTCGGTCCTTCCGGCGTCTCGATCGGGCACATGCGTCCGTAATGGGTCGGGTGGACGTCGCGAACCTCGATCGGTGCGCGCTCGCGGGTCAGGCCACCGGTACCGAGCGCGGAGAGCGTTCGGCGATGCTTGAGGCCGGCCAGCGAGTTGGTCTGGTCCATGAACTGCGACAGGGCCGAGGAGCCGAAGAACTCCTTGAGCGCGGCCACGACGGGTCGGATGTTGATGATCGACTGCGGCGTGATCGTGTCGGGATCCTCGGTCGTCATGCGCTCACGCACGACGCGCTCCATGCGGTACAGGCCGACGCGGAACGCCTCCTGGATGAGCTCGCCGACGGTGCGGAGTCGGCGGTTGCCGAAGTCCTCGTACTCGTCGAGGGCTGCGCCGATGGTCTCGATCGCGAGGTAGCGGGTCGCCTCGGCGTAGTCCTTGGTGGGCTCGCCTTCCGCGTTCTCGTGCGGAACCCCGAGCTGCTCCGGGATGGCGAGGAGGGTGCGCATGAGCTCGACGAGGTCGTCCTGGTCGCCCGTGACGTCCTCGGCGGATCGCGTGGATCCGAGCGAGTCGTCGCTCCAGCCGGTGATGTCGTTGTGCAGCAGGTTGCCCGTGAAGATCGGAGCGGCGAGCGTTCGCAGGTCGCCGTCGATCTCGTAGCCGAGGCGCGTGTTGAGCTTGTAGCGACCGACGCGGGTCAGGTCGTAGCGCTTCGGGTCGAAGAACAACGTCCGCAGCAGCGTTCGCGAGTTCTCGAGCGTCGGCGGCTCGCCGGGACGCTGCTTCTTGAAGAGCTCGATGAGCCCTTCCTCCATCGTCTTGACCGTGTCCTTGGCCAGCGTGTTGGCGATGTACTGCGATCCGCCGAACAGGTCGAGGATGCGCTGCTCGCCGTTGGCGCGCTCGTCCTCGATGCGCTCGTCGAGCGCGCGCTTCTCCGCCTCGGGCGTGTTGTCGGCCGGGAGGATGGAGTGGTCACGACCGTAGCCGAGCACGCGCAGGAGCACGGTGGCCGGCAGCTTGCGCTTGCGGTCGATGCGGGCGTAGAGGATGCCCTTCTTGTCGATCTCGAGCTCGAGCCACGAACCACGGCTCGGCATGAGGTTCGCCGTGAACAGGCCCTTGGCCGGATCCTTGGCGCGCATGAGGTACGCACCGGGCGAGCGGACGAGCTGCGTGACGATGACGCGCTCCGTGCCGTTGATGATGAACGTACCCGCCGGGGTCATGAGCGGGAAGTCGCCCATGAAGACGCGCTGCTCGCGGATCTCGCCCGTGTCGCGGTTGACGAAGCGCACGGTCATCGAGAGCGGCGCGGAGAAGGTCTTCTCCGTCTCGCGGCACT
>JAOPYW010000182.1 GCA_025964405.1 Thermoleophilia bacterium
CCGCGATCCACTCGACAGGCTCGCCGCAGCCACGACCGCGTCGTCGAACGTGCCCTCGGCGCGGGTGATGCCCGTGCCCGACAGCGGGCCGGTGCCGATCGAACCCGCGTACAGCGGAGCGACGACCTCGCCGATGATGTCGTCGCCGAAGACGTCGAACTTGTGGTTCGTCAGCAGCACGCCCTCGATCTCCTCGCTGGTGTTCATGGGCGGATAGGTGGATGCGGGGAGTGGCTTCGGTGCGACGGCGGAAAGCTGCATGCGGGGGCGTCCTTGCGTGTTCGGGGAGCTGTGCGCAGGCATCCGTGCCCGCACGTTCACGCGTAGCCTGACGGGTCGTGGTCTCGACGCACACCCTCGCTCGCGACAGTTGGCCCGCCTTGCCCCTTGGCAGAGCAAACTGGGTATTGCGCAAAACTCGGCTCCGTCGTACCTTGGTGGTGGAGACCTGTGCAGCCCCACTGCGCGGCGACCCCCACCCCCATGACGCAGACCCCCCCACACCGAACCCTGATGCTCCTGCACCGCCTGGTCGACCGGGCGCTCGGTCCCCTGCTCGAACCGATGCAGCTGACGCACGCCACCGAAGGCTACGTCACCGTCGATCGCGCAGACCTCGACGCGCTCGTGACCGCGCACGGTGATCCCCAGGCCGTGCTCGCCGGCTTCGGCCCGCGCGCCGCAGCCTCCGGCGTGCTCATCGCCGAGCCCGCCCTCTCCAGCGCCGTGCTCGCACGCATCTGGCGCTCCGATCGCAACGCGGGTGCCCCGCTCACGCAGGTAGAGGGCGAGATCCTGCGCCAGTTCCTCGCGCGCCTCGTCGGCGCCTGGGCCACGTCGTGGCAGGCCGACGGCGTCAAGCTCCTCCCCGAATTCTCGATGGCCAGCTCGCTCTCGCTGCTGCGCCCCCAGCTGGCGGAGGGCCGCTGGCACATCGCGCGCTGCGTGGTTCGCGAACAGGGGAGCACCGAGCCGCTCGGCGTGCTGCTCTTCGCCTACCCCGAGGCGCTCATGCCGCAGCTGGCCAACGAGGCCCGCTCGATCATGTGGCGCTCGCGCATCGACCGAGGCCTCACGCCGCGCGACCAGCAGGTGCTCGAGCAGCGACTGCGCGGCCCCCTCAAGAACGTGACGATCACTGCGGCCGTGCGCATCAAGCAGCACATGACGCTCGGCATGCTCGATTCGCTCGAGCGCGGCGACATCGTGCAGTTCGACGAGCAGGGCGGCGAGATCAGCTTCGAGGTGCTCGACCGCGAGGTCACCGGGCGCCTGGCCCGCAGCGGCGACCACCTCGCGCTGCAGCTCACCGGTCCCGACTCCGGCGACGCCCAGGAGCAGGTGCGCGAGGGCGGCGGGGCCGGACCCGCCGATCCATGGAGCACCGACGCGCCACCCGAACCCATGTCCGACTGGGGCAGCAGCGAAGTGGCCTAGCGCCGCGCACCGCTCCCCCACCAGCACCACCTGACCTTCACGACCACCACCCCACACCCCCGCGAGGCACACCATGAGCGACTGGCTCTCAGACGACAGCGACAACCTGTACGCAACGCTCGACGACCCGGCCATGCCGGATACCGCGCTGGCGCCGCCGACGGCTCCGGCCGCGCAGGATGCGGGCGGCGGCGACTGGATGAGCGACACGTCGAGCGACTGGCTCGGGGAATCGGCCCAGCCCGCGACTCCGCAGCCCGGCTACCAGGCCAACACCGGTGCGCCCGTCGGCGACAGCCAGGGCGACTGGATGAGTGGTGGCGCGGCCACCCAGGCACCGCCGCAGCAGCAGCAGCCGTACGCCCAGGCCCCGGCAGCACCCGCAACCGGCTTCGCAGCGCCGATCGCGCAGTCGTTGGGTGGCGACCTGCAGGTGGCACCGCCGCAGCTCGAGCAGGTGCAGCGCTCGCAGGTGCAGGGCACCGGCGCACGTGGCGAATTGTCGAACCTGGTGCTCGACGTCGAGGTGCAGGTCGAAGTGGGGCTTGGGAATGCGGCCCTCACGGTCGAAGAGTTCCTGGAGATGGGCCGCGGCTCGATCGTCGAGCTCGACACGCCCATCGACGCACCCATCGAGCTGAAGGTGCGCGGCAAGTTGATCGCGCGCGGACAGCTCGTCTCGGTCGGTGGCAGCTACGGCATGCGCATCGTCGAGATGCTCAACGAGAACTAGTCACGAACGGATTCGCACCATGACCCTCCAGGCACTGATCGGCACCATGATCCTCGCGGTCATGGTCATCGTCATGTACTTCCTCGCGCGCATCGCGAAGAAGCGCATGGGCATCGGCGCCGGCACGATCAAGGGCGACGCGCTCCGCATCGTGGGCAAGAAGCCGCTCGACCAGAAGAGCAACCTCTTCGTGATCGAGATCGCGGGCGGACGCCACATCCTGCTCGCCGCGAGCGCCGAGGGGCACGTCACGAAGCTCGACGACATCTCGGTCGACGAATACGCGGCGATGGTCGACGGCGAGGCGGTCGAGGCCGCGGCGAAGCTGCGCCCGAAGCTCAAGCTCGCGATGCCGGTGCTGCGGCCGGGTACCCAGGCAGCTGCGGCTGCAGCGGTGGAGCCTGACTCGGCAGTGACTGCGGCGAGTGTCGCCGACGTGGGCGACGTCAGTGACGTCGACCCCGACGCGATCGTGGCGGCGTCACTCGTGCAGGCGCAGGCCGATGACGCCGACCTCGCAGCCGAGGCCGAGGAGCAGCGCTTCGCAACCGTCGGCGAGAGCTTCCAGCTCCTGCTCGGCAAGGCCAAGGAAGCGCGCGCCGCACGCAAGGAAGACCGCGCCAGCGGCGAGTAGGTCAGCGCCCGCACTGCGCAGCGCGCAGTGGCACGACAGGATCGGGGCTGGACCTCGCATACCGAGGTCAGGCACCATCTCGGCGTGGCGACGCCGTTACACCGTCGAGCGCTCCACCCGACCGCGCGGGCAGGCCACAGGAAACAGCACGGGCCCGGCGACTGCCGGACCCGTGCGATGAACCTGTGTGACCGTGACGGTCGGTGTGGTCGTGGTGACCTCAGCTGCCGGCGACGGCTTCCGTCTCCGCGAGTTCGGCGTTCTGGGCCGCAGCTGAATCCTGCGCCTTGCTGACCCCGTTGCCCGTCGCGTCGTCGACGCCGGCGGATACGCCGGTCCCAGCGTCGGACGTCGGCACCGTGCCGGCCGGAAGCGTGGCGGGATCGACGACGTCCGCCGCGGGAGCGGCCGGATCGACCGGGGCGCCGGTGGTCGGATCGACCGCACCGGCCTGGGTAGCCGGGTCGACGGTCGACTGCGCGGCCGGCGTGTCGGTCGACGTCGCGTCGGCCGCGTCGTCGCCGCGCCCCGAGATCACGAAGAACGCACCACCGATGATCACGAGCGCGAGCACGCCGAGCAGGATCGTGCGACGCGTGTTCGACTCACCCGCTGACGGCAGCGACATGGAGGGCATCGAGAGGGAGAAGCGGCTCGCCTTCGCCGCGGAGGGCACGGCGGGAGCGGCCTCGGGAGCGAACGAGGTCGCCGCAGCCGCCGGGGCGACGGGCGCTGCTGCCGGGAACGCGGCGGGTGCGATCGGTGCGACCGGGGCGACCTGCTCCGCCGCGGGGAACTGCTCGGTGGCCGGGAACTGCGCGGCGGCGATCGGCGCCTCGGCCACGGGAGCAACGGCAACCGGCGCAGTGGCGACGGGGGCAGCCTCGGCGGGCGTCGGCTCCTGCACGTCGGGAACCACGCTCAGCACGGGCTGGGCCGCCTCGGCGACCGGCGCGGCGGCCTGCGCGGGCGCGGTGTGGTCGGTCCACGTGGCGCCGTCCCACCAGCGCAGCTGCGCAGGGTCGGCGGGGTCGGGATACCAATTCGCGGCGATTGCGGCGTTTTCAGACATGTGGGAGGGCTTCCTTCGTGCGGGCGTTGATCACGGTGGCTATCGGCCAGACGCCCCTCACTCCATGAGTCCGATTTCGAGGCAGACCTGCTCCCGCGAACTGCCTGCACCCGCATGCACACGGGGACGACCTCCGCTTTTTGCAAATCTTCCTGTTTACAAGCCCGGGAATCCGTCGTACAACAGAGGTGTGGACAAGCACGAGACGCGCCCCCAAGCGGCTCCTGCACCAGACCC
>JAOPYW010000221.1 GCA_025964405.1 Thermoleophilia bacterium
ACCCCCACGGCGGGAACGGAGCTGCGCGTCGCGCAGTTCAACGTGGAGAACTTCTTCGACACCGTCGACGACAAGAACCACACCGACGACGTCAAGACGAAGGATGCCTACGAGCTCAAGCTCTCGAAGCTCTCGCTGACGATTCGCGACACGCTCAAGGGCGCCGACATCATCTCGATGGAGGAGGTCGAGAACGAGGGCGTGCTCCAGGACCTCGTGAAGCGGCCCGAACTCGCCGCACTCGGCTACAAGACGCTGCTCGTCGAGGGCAACGACAAGCGTGGCATCGACAACGCGCTCATCTACCGCGGCGACAAGGTCGAGCTGCTCAAGAGCGAGACCGTGAACCCGAAGTCACCCGACGGGCTCAAGCCCGCCGGTGGCTCGATCGATCCGACCCTGCTCTTCCCGCGCCCGCCCCTCATCGCGACCTTCCGCGTGCAGGGTGCCGCGTCGGCTGTCGCCGGCGCGAACGAGCTCACGGTCATCGTGAACCACTTCAAGTCGATGGCCGGCGAGAAGAAGCCGGGCGACTCGGCGCGCCGCGACCTCGAGGGCAAGTTCCTCGGTGAGTACGTCGACCAGCGCCTGGCCAAGAACGCCGCGGAGAACATCCTCGTGACGGGTGACCTCAACGCGCTCCCGGGCACCAAGGCGCTCGAGGACCTCGAGAAGCACGCTGACGGCAGCGTGCGCCTGATCGACACGCCGACGCGCATCGCCAAGGAGGATCGCTGGTCACACGAGTTCCAGGGCGACAAGAACCTGCTCGACCACCAGTACGTCACGCCCGGCCTCGACAAGCTCGTGACCGGCGCGGAGATCTACCACATCAACGCCGGCGAGCGTGGTGGCGAGAACTCGCAGGATCCGTCGGTGCCCAACGGCACGTCGGACCACGATCCGCTGCTCACGACGTTCCGCTTCTAGGCCTGCGGGGCGGCGCGGTCGGGCTTCGCGCCCGGGCCCGCGACTGCTCGAGTGGTATCGACTTCAGCTGGGGGGCCGCGCTCGTGCGCAGCTCCCCAGTGTCGTTCGTGGGGCGCGCGGCGGGAGCAGAACGCTTGGAGTGAGCAACCACTTCCCTCACGCGCGCGAACGTGAAAGACTGCCCGCTTTCCCTTTCGCACGAGTGCCAGGAGCCTGCATGACCCGTACCGTTGAAGTCGTCGTCGAGATCCCGAAGGGGAGCCGCAACAAGTACGAGATCGACCACGATCGCCACATCGTGCGCCTCGACCGACGCCTCTTCACGGCGACGAGCTACCCGGCCGACTACGGCTTCGTGCCGAACACGCTCGCCGAGGACGACGACCCGCTCGACGCGCTCGTGCTGCTCGAGGAGCCCACCGTACCGGGGTGTTACATCACCGCGCGCCCGCTCGGCATCCTCTGGATGGAGGACGAGAAGGGCCCCGACGCGAAGGTCATCTGCGTCGTGAACGGCGACCCCGCGTACGAGAAGGTCGATTCTATCGACGACCTGCCGCCGTCGCTGCTCGCCGAGATCCGCCACTTCTTCGAGATCTACAAGGACCTCGAGCCGGGCAAGAGCTCGTCGACCAAGGGTTACGAGGGCAAGGACGCGGCCTGGAGCGAGATCGAGGCTTCGCGGGTGCGCTACACCGGTTGAGGCGCTCGGACACTCTCGATGGCGAGGTGATTTCAGCTAGCAGTTTCGAACAACTCAATGTCCGCGGGAGTGGGGCGGATCAGGTCTGCAAAAGCTGAGCTTCGCCGACACACTGAACTTCCCACGTGTTCGACTTCTGGTTCAACCGAAAATGAGCGTAGCTCTCCTCGCCATCCACAACTTGGGTCCACCGCACGACGTCGCTGAGCATCTGTTCCACCATGCGATCTCGCCGGACGGGTCTAGAGTGGGCGGGAGAAGCTGTGACAAACGCACGGGGCGCGAGACTAAGAATGCGAGCGCTATCCTCAGATCGAGGGCGCTTCGAGCTCTTGTAGGGGGTCACGACCGCGACGACGTCGGTCGTCAGTAGCTCCGCCCACACGCGCAGATTATGCGCGTCAGGTGATCCGTGATGCGGAACTTTGAATAGTGACGCCTTTGCGCCCGTCCGGCTCGGCGAGTCGAGGATCGCCAGCCAACCGCGCGAAGGATCTGTCGAGTCTTCGAGATCCCCTCCGAGCAAAATGTGGGCTTGTCCAACAATGACGTGTAGGACGATTGATGCTGGATTCTGACCTGGCCGAGGTCGGGGAGGGGGTGATTTCGGATCGTCCTCACGTGGGAAGAGCGTTCCGATAGCTTCCAAGCCGATGCGGATGTCTGCATCGCCGGGAGCTAATGCTCGAACTGAGGCATTGGGCGTCACAAGTAAATCGCGATCAGAGGATGCGAACCGAAGCTTGCGGCCCGTCGCCTTGAGCGCACGCAGAACTCGTCCGAACTCCGCGACCCCTGGATGCAGCGTAGTCGAACCACCAATTTCGCTGGCGGCCACGATGGCGAGAAAATCCCCGCTGGCGACGGCCGCTGTGCAGACGAAATCGGCGTTGGTGCAGGCCTCGACGACTTCGCCCATCCCCTTCATGTGGTCGTCATGCCAGTGCGTGCATACGACCATCGACACTTCTTCTGGCGCCACGCCTCGCGTGCTCAGATATCGCAGTGCTTGGGGCGTGCCATCGCGGTGCCGGCAGGAGTCGACTATCAGCCAGCCGTCGTCTCCCAAGCTCACCACGATCGATTCGCCTACACCGGGCCCGATTGCGATGACTTCAGTGATAGTTGCGCTCCGACTAGTCGAGGAAATATTCAGCGAGTTCGGCCGAACGGGCCTCGATGCGCGCGATGTCACGCTTGCTCCACGACGGAAGTCGGCGGAATCGCAGGATTGAAGCGCGCGTACGTTGCCCGCTGTTCTCCTCTCTGTAGCCGATACCCCAGTAAAAGATCGATCCGGGAATCATCAGCGGCAGATCGAAGCTCGAGACTTCATCGATGAGAATTTCTGCTTCCTCATCCGGCCCTGACCCTCGCGCGTCGACCAAACGTGCGACGAAGCTGTCCTCGCGGACCTCAACGACAACGCCTTCCCATTCCTGTCTCGCCAGGAAGGTGCCAGTAGAAGGAAGCGTTCTATCCGGCGGTGGAAGGAGTACGTCCTTGGTGTATTCGATCTCCTGCTTGGACGGGGCGCCGTTCAGGTTCCGGGTATTGCCCGCGTATTCACGGGACCCGGGCTCATCGATCAACTCACGCCAATCCCCGATCGCAGGAACCGTAGTTCCGTGCGCCGGAGTCCCATCTCCGAACGTGGAGTGAAGAGTCGAGGTGTTGGTTGCGAGCGCCATCTCAGGCTTGTCCGATGGTCAGGGCGTGCTGTATCAGCCTATCGGCCGTTGTAATCGAAGTGTCCCACGCATCCGTGAGTACGTCGATAACCGGCGTGGCGTCTGCCATTGTTTCAGGAGAGGCAAATTCAAAATGGTCGTTCACCTGAATTGAGACGCCCCGAAGGACGTTCTCGACGGGGTTCAGCTGCACGCGTCTGTATCCCGGCCTTTCATCGCCTCGTACGTCTTCGATCACAACCGCTCGAAGAGACGGGCGCTCCATGACAGCATCCCAGTTGACCTGCGGAACGATGGTCCATCCGAGCGCGTTCCAAGATTCCTCCGTGTCCATGATGTATGTCGTCTCGCGGTTGATTCCCATGGCGGTGACGGGGGTTTCACTCAGTTCGCTGAACGTCCCCAACGCGAGATCGCGAATCACACGGAATGATGCCGCCGCGGTGGACTGCAGCAAAAAGCGGTCAGCCGTTACCTGAAGAAGCCATCCGGGAGTGTTGAAGGTAGTGATGTCGCGGTGAATGACTTCGATCTCAGCCGCGTCCGCTTCCTCCTGCGGGATCAGCCCTTTCGCGGCGTACCAGTTGGGCTGGTACACCAGCGGGTTGAACGCACCTACGACAACGATGCTTACCGCGCTTTTCTTTTCAGTCGGAGTCATACGGCGAACCTATCGGCCGGGACAAGGCTTTGCAGGAGCGTGACTAGTGTGGATCGTTTCCTGCAGAGCGCTCACGCAACATGAGCTCATCCGCAGCTCAGATTTTCAGGCCGGCGCGATCTGGAACGTGACGTCGTCGGTGAAGCAGTAGGTCCAGGCCTCGCGGGGCTCGACGGAGCGGATGAGCGGGTGCTCCTTCGCCGCCGCATGCTTGCGGGCGTGCTGCTCGGGCGAGCTGTCGCAGCAGCCGATGTAGCCGCACGAGTGGCACATGCGCAGGTGCACCCATTCGGTGCCGTTCGCCAGGCACCCGTCGCACCCCTTGATGGTGCGCGGGGCGTTCACGATGCGGATCTGGTCGAGGTGCGCGCAGGTCGGGGCCATGCGTGCAGTCAATCAGGCGCGCCGGTCAGCGGACTGACCGCAGCTTCATGCGGAGCGAGCTGTCGTCGAGGTTTCCGGCCGCGTCGCGGGTCGCGACACGGAGCTGCACGCGCAGTGAGCCGCGCTGCTGGAGGAACCGCCGCGCGCCGGTGGTGAGCAGGAAGGTCGAGGTGCCCGACGTGCCGCCCGTGAGCACGAGCTTGCCGATGCCGAGCCTGATGAGCGGGCGACCGGGGGCCGGGCGCCACCAGACCGAGGCGACCATGGAGCAGCGCGTCTCCGCCAGCGGGCAGTCGTAGCGCAGCTTGATGCGGGGGCGATCGCCGCGACGTACGGCCATGAACTGCGGGGTGAGGAGCGCGATGCCCATGACCGGGGGCGTGGTGTCGCGCGCCGCTGCGGGCTTCGCCGTCGCTGCTGCCGTCGGGCCGCCGGTTCCGGAAGGTGTGGTTGGGGTCGGGGATATGACCACGGGGCCGGGCTGCGGCTCCGGCTGGGGTTCGGGATCGGGAGCGGGCGGCGCCGCCGGCACGAGGAACGTGCGATCTGCGCCCACCTCCGTGTCGACGCCCCACGTCGCCTGCAGGTGCCAGTGGGCCGTGCCTTCGAGCGCGGTGGTCGGCACCTGCGCGGAGAGCTGCACGGTGACCGACTGCACACCCGGCGCGATCATCACCATCGCGGTGCCGACCGGTGCGGTCGTGCCCGACACGCCCAGCGGACCCGGGATGAGCTTGAGCCCGACGGCGGTCTCCGCGGCGGAGTTGCCGGTGCGCGTCAGCGTCGCGCGGTACGCGACGGTTCCACCGCGCGTCGCCGTCACGCCCTCGCCGGGCGTGAGGGTCGTGATCTCGACGACCGCCTGCGTGTCGACGTTCGTCGTCACCGGCAGCTGCAGCACCCGGCTCGTCTCGATGCCGGTCGTGCCGGTGACGGGCGTCGTGCGCACCGTCAGCGCGCGGTTCGCCGGAGCCATCGCGGCGCCTTCGGTCGAACCGAGGGGCACCGTGACCGACGGGCGCGCCCGGCCGACCACCGTGACCACGACCGGTTCGACCTCGGTCACGTCGCCGTCGGCCGCGACGTCGACGCGACCACTCGAGATGACGCACGCGACGCCCGCGTCGGTGCTGCAGCTCAGGAGCTCGGTCGTGGCGTCGACTGCGCTCGCCGTGACCTGGAACGACGCCGACTCGGTCGCGTCGACCGTGGCTGTCCAGGCCGTCGATGCACCGCGCGGGTAGGCCGCAGCGCCGCCCAGCGTGAGCTGGCTCCCCAGGCTCGGTGCAGCAGCGGCGTGGGCTGCGTGGGGGAGCACCGACGTCGCCAGGATGGCGAGGGTTCCCAGGGAGAACAGTACGGGGCGGCGGAAGTTCGGGCGAGGTCGCATGTCGAGCAACCTAAGGGCCCGGCGCCGCCCTGTCCGCACCGCTCCGGGCGGGTCGCTGA
>JAOPYW010000238.1 GCA_025964405.1 Thermoleophilia bacterium
ACGGTCGGGGCTGACGCTCCCTTCGCCGCCACGCTCGACGTGCCGGCGAACACACCGGTCGGCACCACGGGCACGGTCACCGTGACGTTGACGACCGTGAGCGGCGAAACCCGATCCGCGACCGCGAACGTCGTGGTGACGGCTGCTCCGGTCGTCGCGCCGCCTGTCACGCCCGTGCCGCCGGTGACGCCGGTCGTCGCTCCGCCGGCCGCCACGCCTCCGGCCGCGACCCCGCCGTTCGTGGCACCGCCTGCTCCGGCCGCACCCCGCGCATACTCGGTCGAGCCGATCACCCGATGCGTGACGAGCCGCTTCCGTGCCGGCGTGCTCCGATACACGACGGCCGAGAACCTCACTGCGACCGTGCTGCTGCAGCGGCGGTCGGCGAAGGGCGCGCTCCTGCGCAAGTGCCCGTCGACGGTGTCAGCCGGCGCGACAGGCGCGGCACCGACGTTCACGACCACCGGTCGGTCCGTCTCGACGGTCTTCACCGGTACGCACACCGTGCGCCTCGCCGACCTGCGCCCGAGGATCGTGCTCAAGCCCGGCGCCTACCGCCTGCTCGTGCAGCTGCGGCGCGCCGACGGCACACCTGCCCCGACGGTGACGCAGACGTTCATCGTCCTCGCGAAGTAGCTCGCCGGTCAGCGGCCGTGCTCGGCGAGCCAGTCGAGCACGGCCGGCCAGGTGTCGAGCACTGACACGTGCCCGTCGAGCGGCCTGAGCCACAGCTCGGCCTCGTCGAGCTGGTCGGCCTGCCACTCGCCGTGCGCCTCCGGCACGACGCGATCCAGCATGCCCTGCACGAACAGGGCGGGCGCGGAGATGTCAGTCAGCTCGAACCCCCACGGCGCGACGAACGCGATGTCGTCGTCGACGAGGCCGCCGGGCCATGCCGCGCCCGCAGCGCTGGCGTCGCGGCCGAGCGACTGCCACGCACCGTCGAGCGCGTCGTAGTCGGCCGGCACGAAGCTGGCCGGGTCGAACTCGTCGGTCGCCGCGAAGGCCGTGCGCGCAGCACGCCCCTTGAGCGCCGCACGGAGCCCGCCCGGCGCCGCCATGCCGTCGAACCAGTCGAACTCGGTCGTGCAGGGCGCGATGCCCGCGATGGTGGCAACGGCGCTCGTCAGGTGGGGCAGGAGCGCGGCGCAGGCGAGGGCGTGCGGTCCTCCACCAGAAGCCCCTGCGGTCGCGAAGCGGTCGATGTCGAGCGCAGCGGCGAGCTGCTCGACATCAGCTGCGGCGTTGGCGACGCTGCGGTCGACCAGCGGCGACGACCCGCCGTAGCCCGGGCGCGCGTAGGAGATGAGACGCATGTCGCGCTCGGCCGCCGCGACGATCAGCGGCTCGAGCAGCGCCCCGGTGTGCGGGGAGCCGTTGTGCCACAGCACGGTGAGTCGGTCGCCGCTGCCCGGGCCGGTGTCGTGCACCACGAGCGTGCGGCCGTCGGTGAGCTGGAGGTCGAGTCGGAGCGCCATCATTCGGGGGCTCCCAGTCCTGCTTCGGTCGGCTCCGGGGCGCTCACGCACGGCTCGGTGAACGAGATCTGCCGCGAGGCCGGGTCGACGACCGTGTGCACACCCACCGGCAGGGTCCAGGGCGGATCGGTGTGACCGAAGTCGAGGCCCGTGACGATCGGCAGGTTCGGTCGGCCGAGCTCATCGGTGACGAACGCGAGGAGCATCTCGTCGTAGGCCGCGTGCTCGCTCGGATCGAGCTCGTGACCACCCGGGCGCCCGAACAGCAGCGCCGCGATGCTCGCGAGCTCACCGGAGGCCGCGAGCGGCCGCAGCATGCGCAGCACCTCCTCCGGAGACGGCTGCTCCTCGCTCGTCTCGAGCGCGAGCACCACCCCGTCGAGGCTGGGCCACCACTCGGTGCCACGCAGCCAGTCGAGCACCTCGACGCAGGCCGGGAGCAGCGGCCCCTCGACGCGGCCCGCGCCCTGCAACCACCGCGGCGGCGTCGCGGGTGTTCGGATGCGCCGCCGTGACTGGTTGGCCGGCTCCTCCCAGCTGAGCCGCTCGACCGTCCAGCCCTCGTCGTTCGCGGGCCAGGCCCCGGGCGGCTGCCCCGGGTTGAAGATGGTCGCCTCGAGGCCGCGTGCGAAGTAGGGGTCGATGCCGCCGTTCTCGGCGAACGCGCACATCACCGAGCTGCCGTAGTACGACATCACGCCCGCGCGGCGCCACGCCATGTGGATGCACGTCGTGTCGGAGAAGCCGAGCAGCACCTTCGGATGCGCGCGGATGAGCTCGAGGTCGAGGTGCGGCAGCACCCTGATCGAGTCGTCGCCGCCGATGCTCGTGAAGATGCCTCGCACGGTCGGATCGACGAGCGCCGCGTGCAAGTCGGCCGCACGCGCGGCCGGGTGCCCCGCCACCCACTCGGGCGCGGCGCGCGCGTGGGGCATCTCGCGCACGACGAGCCCGAAGCGCTCCTCGAGTTGTCGACGGCCGGCCTCGTATCGGTGCGGTATCGCGCCCGGACCGCCCCACGACGGTGACACGACCGCGACGACGTCTCCGGCCCGGAGCGCTGGTGGAATGACGAGCGGCATGCAGAGCCCCTACCCGTCAGCCTCCGAGGATGCGCATCGTCGCCGTGATGACCTTGTGCACGACGGCCTCGTTCTCGCCGTTCACGCGGTGCACCACGTAGAGCTTCGGGGGCTGCAGGTCGAGCTTGTGCGACAGCGGATGCTCCACGAGCTGGTGGCGTTCGGTGACCTGCTCGTTGTGCAGGCGCGCCACGAACGTCGGGGCATAGGTCGCGCCCAGCCCGCGCCGACACAGCTCGAGCGCACTCTCGAGCGCGTTCACCTCGTAGGCCACGGTGCGCGTCTGCGCATCGGGCCATCCGTCGGCGTTGCGATTGCGCACCGTGGCCCCGACCGCCATGCGCGCCGGCACCACGAACGGCAGGGCACGGATCGAACGCCGCTCCAGCCCCGAGGCGCGCCCGACGAAGACCACCATCGGCACCGGACCCACCAGGCGATGCTCGATGCCGATCGTCGCGACCGGCGCATAGGTGAGCCCGATGTCAGCCGTGCCCTCGACGACCGCCTGCTCGGTCTGCCCCGGAATCGTGCCGATGATCGTGATCGGCTGCCCGGCGAACTCGTTGGCCGCGAGCTCGCCCAGGAAGTAGGTCGTGAACGGCTCCGACGACGCCATGCGCAGCACCGTCTCGTCGCGCGAGTCGAGGCGCACACCGGCTTCGAGCTGCTCCATCTCGTCGAGCACGCGCCGCGCACGCGCCGCCAGCCGCTCGCCGGCCTCGGTCGCGCGGATGCCGCGTCCGTCGGGCCGGATGAGCTGCAGCTCGGTCTCGCGCTCGAGCATCTTGATCGACTTCGACATGGCCGCGGAGGAGCAGTCGGCGAGCTCCGCGGCGCGACGGATGCTGCCGGTGTCGACGACGGCGACCAGGTGCTTGAGGCGCGCGACGTCCACGCGGGGTCAGCCGTCCCAGGCGGTGAGGAGCTGTGCGCCGGCGAGGGCGCCTGAACGCACCGTGGCGAGCAGGGCGTGCGGCGCACCCGTGGCGGGCGGCGCGTCGGCGAGCGCCCGGATCACCTCACCGCCCGAACGGGCCTGCGCTTCCCACGCGACCCACTCGGTCTTCGGCTGCGGGTAGTTCGCGCGGAGGGCGTCGATCACCTCGAGCCCGTCGGCGAAGGTCGCGCTCAGGCCGTCGAGCGGCGCACTCTGCGCAGCCGCCAGCGCGGCGGCTGTCGTGAACGCGGCGGCTCCCGCACGCATGCGCTCGTGGTCGGCCGCGCTCGCCGCTCCACCGGGATACCCGGGCGCGCCGGCAGGGACGGAGGCCGGTGTCGGCTGCGGGGGCAGCGATGCTCGCGTGAGGAGTTCCATACCTCCAGCCTCGGTGCGCCGTTACAGCCCGGCTCGCCCGCCGGTTCGCCCCGGCCGCCGCTGGACGCACGCGTGGCCGCATGCGCGCTGCGGTGTTGGGCGGCCTTGGTCGAGAGTTTAGGCATGCCTATACTGTAAGCATGTCATCGACCAACAGCATTTCCGTTCGAGCTCGCATGGCCACGGCCGCGTGCTTCTCGATCACGATCCTGGCCATCTCGGCGGCGGCCCTGGTGCTGCTGCTCGGCGGCACGTCGAGCGCCGAGGAGCGCGGTGCGCAGACGATCGCGGCCCGGGGCCACGGCGGGCACGGAGGCGTTGCCGGCACGACGGCCGCCGCGGCGAACGCACAGCTCCCCGACATGGAACCCGGCATGAACATGGTCGGCGACGCAGTGCGCGCACCCGGTGGGCCGCACGCCACCGACGCGCTGCTCAACCTGCCCCCGGCGCAGCCCTACGAGCCCGGCCGCCTGCGCCAGTTCACGCTGCGCGTGGAGGAGCACGACATCGAGGTCGCCGACGGCCTGAAGTTCCCGGCGTGGACCTACGTGCAGCCCGGGCACACCCCGGCCGCGCCCGGCCCGACCCTGCGCGTGACCGAGGGTGATCGCGTGCGCATCACGATGGAGAACGCGAGCACGCAGCCGCACTCGCTGCACACCCACGGCATCCACCCGGCCGACCAGGACGGCGTGCTCGACATGGTGCAGCCCGGCCAGTCGTTCACGTATGAGTTCACCGCCGGCCCGTCGGGCGTGCAGCCCTACCACTGCCATGCGATGCCGCTGCTCAAGCACATCGGCAAGGGCATGTACGGCATGATCATCATCGACCCGAAGGTGCCACCGAAGGCCGTCGCCGATCGTGAGATGTCGATGGTGATGAGCGCGTTCGACACCAACTACGACGGCACGAACGAGGTCTACACGGTCAACGGCCTGGCGTTCCACTACGCCAAGTATCCGATCCGCGTGAAGCGCGGCGAGCTCAACCGCATCTACCTCGAGAACATGACCGAGC
>JAOPYW010000247.1 GCA_025964405.1 Thermoleophilia bacterium
CGCGCCCGTACCCGACGAGCCTGCCCCCGCGCCGGCCCCGGCTCCCGCACCGGCACCTGCCCCCGGCCAGCACGCCCCCGCCGGGCTCGTGCAGGACCTGACCGAGGCCGTGCGCCTCGCCCAGAAGTCGGCCGACATCATCACGAAGCTGCCGCAGGACGACACCGGCACGGATGCCACGAAGGAGCAGCGCATCCAGGCCTACAAGACGAACCTGGCGTCGCAGTCGCGCCTCGAGCGCCAGTTCAACAACGGCCTCGAGTCGGCGATCGTGTCGACGATGCGCACCGCCGATGCCTCACTCGAGGACGCCAACTGGCAGCTCGCCAAGAAGCCGAGCCCCGACGGGCGCTTCAACGGCGTCGACATCCCGGGTGCGCTGAGCGACACCAACAAGGCCGTCGACATCCTCAAGCAGCTGCTCGACGACCAGCTCAAGGGCGGTCAGGGCGACGGTGCAGCTGCAGGTGCAGCCGGCATCCAGCAGCTCGCCGCCTAGCTCGACGACGCTCCTGCAACGTTCGAACGACCAACTCCGATGACCGGGTAGGGACCTGGGTCATCTCATCACCTGCGCCGGGACGCGCACGAGGTGACCCGTCACATTCGGGACGGAGTTGGAATGACGAATTCAGTTGGAGCAGCGGGCGCACGCCCGACCCTGCCCACGCCCACCGCGCTCGTCGCGCAGCCCACGGCTGCAGCTGCCACCGGCACGCGACCGCGCTACGGCCTCATCGCAGCCGGCGGCGTGCTCGGCGCCGGCGGCATCGCGCTCGGCGCTGCCGCGCTCGTGAACGCCGGACGCGGAGGCGGCGCCATCAGCCGCCTGCACGCAGGGCCCCTGCTCATCGCAGGAGCCGTGGCCCTGGCCGGCGCCGCCCTCATCGGCACGGCGATCGCGCTCGGACCGGTGGCACGCCACGTGCCGAGTACGTATCCGTCGGATGGCGGGTACTACGATCCGGGCCCCTACTACCCGTCCGATCCCTACGGTGACGGTGGCTACTACGACCCCGACCCGTACTACCCGACCGACCCGTGGGGCGGCGGTTACACGAGCCCCGGCGACGACTACGGCTACGACGGCGGCTACTCGGGTGGCTACACCGGCGGCTCGACGAGCCCGGGCGACGACTACGGCTACGACGGCGGCTACTCCGGCGGCTCGAGCTCGGGCGACGACTACGGGTCCGACTACAGCGGCGGCTACTCCGGCGGCTCGAGCTCGGGCAGTTCCAGCTCCGGCGACGACTACGGCTCGAGCTACGACTCCGGGTCCAGCTACGACTCCGGGTCCAGCTACGACAGCGGTTCCAGTTACGACAGCGGTTCCAGTTACGACTCCGGGTCCAGCTACGACTCCTCGGACAACGGCAACCCGTCCGACAGCGACTTCTAGGTCGCAGCAGACACCGAGGGCCCCGGCGCCGCCACACACGTGGCAGGCACCGGGGCCCTCGTCAATTCGTACGGTCGGGCCGAGGCCCTCCGCGTCACGCGCCGATGATCTCCGAGAACGAGACGCCGGTCACGACGTCGTCGAGGGAGATCTCGCGGTTGTAGAGCTGCGACAGGAACTGCTGCGTGTCCTCCACGCGGCGGAACTCCGGGTTGTCGTGCTCGATGTCGCGCGGCGACAGCTCACCCAGCTTGCAGACGTGCACCTTGTCGATGACGGCGTGGAAGAGCAGCTCACGCGGTCCGAAGCGGTGGCCGATGAGCACCATCACGACCTCGCCCTTCGTGTACTTGTCCGACTTGTCGCCGAGGCGGATCGTCGCGGTCTTGCGACGATGGCGCAGCTGGTCGGCGAAGACGGGTGAGTAGAAGTTGAGTGCGAGCACCGGTGGCAGCTCCTGTTGCAGGTTGGACTCACGCGAATCTACCAGACCCGGCGCGCGATCCCCTCGCGTGCGCGTCACTGGATGGATGGACCACCGAAGACGGTCGGAGCATCCGGTCGGGAGCGCGCTGCGAACACCGCTCCCCCGCTGGCACCGCACACCAGCAGGATCGCGCACCACTGCGCGACGCCGAGGCGCTGGCCGAGCACGACCGAACCGGCCGCGGCGGCGAGCGCGGGCCCGAGGCTGGCGAGCACGCCGAACACGGCCGGTGGAAGCCGTCGAAGCGCGCGGTACTCGCATGCGTAGGGGAGCGCACAGGTGAAGACGGCGATGAGCACGAACGCTCCCAGGAGCTGCGGGTGCTCCCGCACCGCCGCGAGGGCGTCGCCTGCGCCGACGGGAACCACGCACATCGCGGCTGCTGCGATGGCCACCGCGATGCCGTCGAGGGAGGAGACCACACGCGCGAGGTGGCGCGTGAGCAGGATGTAGAGCGCCCAGCAGGCGGCTGCGGCCAATGCGAACGCGACACCGATCGGCGGGAGGTCGCCGATCGAACGGAGCCCGAGGAGCGCGACACCGGCACAGGCCGCGAGCACGCAGGCGACTTCGAGCGCTCGGCGCGCGCTGGCGAGTGCGACCACGAGCGGGCCGAGGAACTCGATCGTCACGGCCACCCCGAAGTCGAGGTGCGCGATCGCGACGTAGATGCACGAGTTCATGCCGCCGAGCGCCGCGCCGAGCAGGAGCGCCCCCCGCCAGTGCGCCCACCTCCACCGCTGCACGCGCGGCCGCACCACCAGCAGCAGGAGGAGCGCGCCGAGCGACAGGCGCAGCGCCGCCGCGCCCATGGGTCCGGTCTCGTCGAACCAGGTGCGCGCGACCGCACTCCCGAACTGCAGCGAGGCGATCGCTCCGACGACCAGGAGCGCGTCACTCGGATGCGGCGCACCTGCACCGGGCGACCGAGCTACGGCGCGCCGCGTCATGCGTCAGCTCGCGGCAGGGGGCATGGCCCGGTTCGCGAGCAGCTCCGCCGCCTTGATGACGAGCTGCTGTTCGCCGGGATACGTGAGCACGTCGGCGACCCGCTCGACGTCGACCCACTTCACCTCCTCGACCTCACCACGCTGCGGCATGGGCGAGCCCGACTGCCAGTGGAGGAGGAAGAAGGTCACCGTCTTGTGGATGCGCTGGCCGTCGGCGCGGAACCAGTAGTCGACCTCGCCGAGGAGCTCGTCGAGTTGGGTGCGCAGGCCCGTCTCCTCGCGCACCTCGCGGAGGGCGGCCTGCTCGGGCGTCTCGCGCCCGTCGAGGTGCCCCTTGGGGAGCGCCCAGACGTCGCTGCGCTGCCACGGGCGGATGGCGACGAATTGCCACGCACCGTTGAAACGGCGTACGACGACTCCCCCGGCTGATCGCTCCTTGCGCATCACCGTCGAGTATCCACCACGAGCCGCGAGGCAAAACACCGGGGAACGAGGTCATCCGTCGAGCGAAGGAATGCGCTGCCGGCAGGCACGTGTCGCAACGACGTGGCAGAGGGTGTAGCATTCCGAGTTGGCACTCGCCCCTTGTGAGTGCCAATACGAAATCATTACGTACTGCCAACTACGACAGAAGGACATCAGGATGAGCCTGAAGCCGCTGGGCGATCGCGTGATCGTCGAAGTCATCGAGGAGGACGTCGTCACTGCAAGTGGCATCGTGCTGCCCGACTCCGCCAAGGAAAAGCCGCAGCGCGGCAAGGTCATCGCCGTCGGCGAAGGCGTCTGGGAAGACGGCGCACGTCGCCCCGTCGAGGTCCAGGTCGGCGAAGAGGTGCTGTACAGCAAGTACGGCGGCACCGAGGTCAAGGTCGACGGCGAAGAGCTGCTGATCCTGCGCGAGAGCGACATCCTCGCGGTCTGGGCGAAGGTTCCGGCCAACGCCTGAGCTGACGCTGCCCCGCATCACCTGAACGGCGGAGCCCCTGCGCTCCACCGCTCCCCGTATTCACCCAAGTACCAAGGAGGGCCACCATGGCTCACAAGGAACTGCAGTTCAACGAAGAGGCACGCCGCTCGCTCGAGCGCGGTGTCAACAAGCTCGCCGACGCCGTCAAGGTGACGCTCGGGCCGAAGGGTCGCTACGTCGTGCTCGACAAGAAGTTCGGCGCGCCGACGATCACCAACGACGGTGTCACCATCGCTCGTGAGATCGAGATCGAGGATCCCTTCGAGAACCAGGGCGCACAGCTCGTTCGCGAAGTCGCCACCTCGACCAACAACGTTGCCGGCGACGGCACGACGACCGCGACCGTGCTCGCCCAGGCGCTCGTGCGCGAGGGCCTCAAGAACGTGGCCGCTGGCGCCAACCCGATCGCACTGCGACGCGGCATCGAGAAGGCCGTCGCCGCGGTGAGCGAGGACATCAAGTCCTCCGCCAAGGACGTCAACGGCAAGGAAGACATCGCACGCGTTGCGACG
Organism: Thermoleophilia bacterium; assembly: GCA_025964405.1. GTDB lineage: Bacteria > Actinomycetota > Thermoleophilia > Gaiellales > SKUG01 > JAGQUL01. The sequence goes on from JAOPYW010000247.1 coordinate 4,319, forward strand.
ATCTCCGCTCGTGACCGCGAGATCGGTGACGTCATCGCCGACGCCATCGAGAAGGTCGGCAAGGACGGCGTCGTGAACGTCGAAGAGGGCCAGGGCTTCGGTCTCGACCTCGAGTTCACCGAGGGCATGCAGTTCGACAAGGGCTACCTCTCGCCGTACATGGTGACCGACAACGAGCGCATGGAAGCCGTGCTCGATGACCCGTTCATCCTCATCGCCAACTCGAAGATCGGCGCGATCAAGGACATCCTGCCCGTGCTCGAGCAGGTCATCCAGCAGGGTCGCCCGATCCTCATCATCGCCGAGGACGTCGAGGGCGAGAGCCTTGCGACGATCGTCGTCAACAAGCTGCGTGGCACGTTCCAGGCCGTGGCCGTCAAGGCTCCGGGCTTCGGCGACCGCCGCAAGCGCATGCTCGAGGACATCGCCGTCCTGACCGGTGGCGAAGTCATCACCGAGGACCTCGGCCTCAAGCTCGAGACCACCACGGTCGAGCAGCTCGGTCGAGCCCGCAAGGTCGTCGTGGCGAAGGACAACACCACGATCATCGACGGTGCCGGCGACAAGGGTGCCATCCAGGCCCGCATCAAGCAGATCAAGGGCGAGGCTGAGAACACCGACAGCGAGTTCGATCGCGAGAAGCTCCATGAGCGCCTTGCGAAGCTCTCCGGCGGCGTTGCCGTGGTCAAGGTCGGCGCAGCCACCGAGACCGAGATCAAGGAGAAGAAGCACCGCGTCGAGGATGCCCTCCAGGCAACTCGCGCAGCGCTCGAAGAGGGCGTCGTGCCCGGCGGCGGCGTGGCCCTGCTGAACGCGGCTTCCGCCTTCGACATCTCCACGCTCGACGGTGATGAGAAGACCGGCGCCAAGATCGTGCTCCGCGCACTCGAGGAGCCGCTCCGTCAGCTCTCCGAGAACGCTGGTCTCGAGGGCAGCGTCGTGGTCAACAAGACCCGCGAAGCCAAGACCGGTTGGGGCGTCGACTTCTCGCAGGACGGCCTGGTCCTCATCGACCTCGTCGCTGCAGGCGTCATCGATCCGGCACTCGTCACGCGCTCTGCCCTGCAGAACGCGGCGTCGATCGCCAAGAACATCATCGTCACCGAAGCCATCGTCACCGACTCGGTCGAGCCGGCCGGCGCAGGCGGCATGCCCGACATGGGCGGCATGGGCGGAATGATGTAGTCAAGTGAGGCGCATGGGTCGGGCGTAGCCCGACACCTGACGGAATGGGGATCGAACCGAGCTTGCTCGGGGCGGTCCCCATTTTCGTTGGGTGGTACGACGCGCAGCGGCGGACCCATGCAGCCGAACGGCTCTGCAGCAGTGGCGCGAGCGCAGCGAGCGACACCTGATGTCAATGACTGTTCCTGGTGGACCATTCCTGCCGGACCAGCCTGATGGACCGTCTCTCGCGGGCGCGGAGCTAGCTCACCATGCCGTTGAGCACTTCGGTGATCATCTGCTTCTGCGAATCGAAGAGCGACGACTGCAGCTCCTTGAGCGTGTTGATCGTCGTCTCGTTCACGCCCGGCGATGCCATCGCCCGCGTGATGCTCACGAGCACGTCCTGCGTGGTCGGCTCATCTGGCAGGTCGAGCACGGGTGCGTTGTAGGCCTCCGCCTTCGGCTGCGTCGCGGCAGGCTGCGCCGCCGCGGCTGCGGTTCCCGTCGTCGCGGCGGCGCCCTGCGCAGCAGTCGCGGCTCCGGCCGTTCCGGTGGGGGCGACCTGGACCGCGGCGCCCAGCAGTGGGTTGGTCGCGATCGACGACGCCACGGGGGTGGGCGCCACCGTCGACGACGTCGCGGCGGCAACCGCGGCGTCGACTCGCAGGTTCCCGACTGAATTGAGTGCGGTCATGCTTCCTCCAGACGATCGGCGTCCCGTCCCCTCCCGGGACTGGTCGCACGTCGTTCGCCTGTTCGTCGGGCACAAGAGGCCGGCTGTTGCAGGCGTTGTGCCACGAAGCGGCCGATCGATGGCCGCGCCGTCGATGCTCGAGTACCGTGCTCGAACATCGCGTCAACCGCGTGGATCCTTCAGGAGTCGTGACATGCAGCTGGTAGCCCCGACAACGTTCCCCTCCCCGTCTCCGTCGCCGTCCCCGGCGTCGCCGCGGCCCGTTCCAGGCGACATCGGCCACGGTTCCGTGCTCTGGTACAACGCGGAGAAGGGCTTCGGCTTCCTGTCACCCGATGACGGTGCGTCGCCCGTGTTCGCGCACTACTCCCAGGTGGAGGCGCCGAAGGGTGCGCAGCTCCACGAGGGCGACACGGTCTCCTGGACCTACGCGCTCGGAGCGAAGGGATTCGCCGCGACCCACATCAGCATCGAATCCGCGGCCACCGGGGCCGCCCTGCTCGACGCCTGACCGCCGTCAGTCGACGGCGGTGTCCTCGCGCGCGCGCTCGATGTTGTGCGTGTCGAGCACCGGATCGGGCTCACCGCGGCCGAACACGCCCACCGTCTGGAACACGAGCTTCACGTCGTTCCAGAGGTTCCACGTGTCGATGTAGTGCGCGTCCTGGCGGATCCGCTCGGGCCATTCGATCTCGTCGCGGCCGTGCACCTGTGAGTAGCCCGTGACCCCGGGCAACACCTCGAGCCGGCGCCGGTCGGCCGCCGAGTAGTGCACGCTCTGCTCCGGGATGTCAGGGCGAGGGCCGACCAGGCTCATCTGCCCGACCAGTACGTTGAAGAGCTGCGGCAGTTCGTCGAGGCTCGTGCGCCGGAAGAAGCGACCACTCCGCGTGATGCGCGGGTCGTCCTTCACCACGCCGTGCGGATCGTCGGTGACACCGAGTTCCTGTCCGACGCGCACGGCGTCGTTGACCATCGAACGGAACTTGAGCATCGGGAACTCGCGGCCGCCCTTGCCGGTGCGGCGCTGCACGAACAGCACGGGCCGCCCGGCGTCGATGAGCACCCAGGCCGCGAGCGCGAGCAGTACGGGCGACAACACCACGAGGAGCACCGCGGCCACGACCCGGTCGCCGAGCCACTTGAGCACGCGCTGCGCGGGATGGCGCTGCACGCCTGATCGGTCGCTCGTCGCCATCGCCTCAGCGCCCCCGCCAGGGCGGGAAGAACCCAGCCGTCGAATCGCTTCCCGCAAGCGCACGGTACCGCTCCGCGTCATGCACGAGCTTGGCGATGTGGAACGGGTGCGGCTCGCTCGTCGGGTCGTAGCGGTGCTTGAACACGAACAGCGGCGACTCCGTGCCCGCACCAACGCCCCCACCGAGGTGGAACACCTCGAGCCCGCGCGACTGCGCCCACTCGGCCGCCGACAGGAAGCACCGGTTCGACGCGCCGATGTTGCGCGCCTCGGGGCCGGAGGCGCCGAGGTGGTAGTGCAGCGCCTGTGCATCGGCGAAACACAGCAGCGACGCCACGAGTTCGCCGCCGAGCCGACCGTTGACGAGCACCAGCCCGAGCCCGGGCTCGGAGACCAACGACTGCCAGTAGGCGTCGTCGAAGAAGTAGAACGGGTCTGCCTGCTGTCGCTGCATGGTCAGGTCGTAGAGGCTGCGGAACTCCGCGAGGTCGGCCGGATGGGTGAGCACCTCGACCTCGAGCTCCGCACGCTCGGCCTTGCGCACCACGCGGCGATGGTGGCTGTGCATGTCAGCCATCAGGTCGCGGCCGGCCGCGACGTTCCAGGCGACCGTGGCTCCGAGCTCGATCACGTCGGCCGTCGGCGGCGCGAAGCGCGCATTCCCGAGCAGGGGGTGGAAGCGCAGGAAGGAGCTGACGACACCATTGGCGACGGCCCACGCATCGAACGCAGCGGCGAACGCCGTCAGGTCGGGGCGGCCCTGCGCCACCGGCCCGCCGTAGCCGTACGCGCTCGAGGCATCCCAACCCGTGCCGTCGGGGAGCGGTCGCAGCAGGAGCGGCAGCGCCAGCTCCCCACCCTGGTCGCGCACGTGCAGCAGCACCGGCGTCGTGCCCGGCGCCTCGAGCGCGACCGACGCGCGGTGGTAGGCGATCCGCAGGTACGTGTCGTCGCGGCCGAGCCGCGTGACCAGGTCGTCCCACGCGTCGTGTGCGACGACGTGCACGACGCCCACGTCGACGAGGGGTGCGGCGGGAACTGTCTGCTCGGCGGGCGTCATCGCTGCAAGTCTACCGGCGCCGGTCGGTGGCCCGCCGGGGCCAAGCGCACGCGTGGGGTGCACGCTGGCGCCCACGGAGCTGCGATGATGGGTGCATGTTCGAAGGAAGTTCCATCGCCGTCGTGGTCCCCTGTTACAACGAGGAGACCCAGATCCGCACGGTCATCGAGACGATGCCGGCCTTCGTCGACCGCATCATCGTGGTCGACGACCGCTCGCCCGACTCGACCGCCGACGTCGTGCGTGACTGCATGCGTACGCACCCCAATGTCGAGCTCCTCGTACACGAGGAGAACCGCGGCGTGGGCGCCGGCATCGCGACCGGCTACAAGCGCGCCCTCGAACTGGGCATGGACATCGCCGTCGTCATGGCCGGCGACGCGCAGATGCCGCCCGGCGAGCTGCCCGACATCATACGCCCCGTGAGCTCCGGCCAGGCCGACTACTCCAAGGCGAACCGCCTCGTCACGCAGGACGCATGGACCACCATCCCGCGCCAGCGCTTCCTCGGCAACGCCGTGCTCAGCCTCCTCACGAAGATCGCGTCGGGCTACTACCAGGTCGCCGACTCGCAGACCGGCTACACGGCGATCACCGCCGCGATGCTGCGGCGCCTCGACCTCGACGCGATGTACCCGCGCTACGGCTACCCCAACGACATGCTCGTGCGCCTCAACGTGCTGCGCGCGCGGGTCGTCGACGTGGCGAGCGTGCCGGTCTACGACGTCGGCGAGGTCTCCGGCATCAAGATCCACCGCGTGCTGTTCACGATGAGCTGGCTGCTCCTCAAGCGGTTCTTCTGGCGCCTCTGGAAGCTCTACGTCGTGCGCGACTTCCATCCGCTCATCATGTTCTACGCGCTCGGCATGGTCGCGCTCGTGCTCGGCACGCTGTCGAGCCTGGCGCTCGTCATCATCTCGATCGGGCCGCAGACGATCTCCGGGTCGACCGCCGTCGGTGCCTCGATCCTCCTGCAGAGCGGGCTGCTGCTCACGCTGTTCGGCATGCTCTTCGACTTCGAGCACAACCGCCCGCTCGTGAGCGAGAGCCGGCCCGTCGGCCTCGCCGCCGACGCGGTCACGCATGCGCCGATCGCGGCCAGCATCGAGTCGGCTCCCCTCGATCGTGACGGGGGCTCGCGCCCGAGCACCGCCACGACGTTCGGGCAGGAGCTCGGCACGGGCGGTTCGGGCAGTGTCGACGGCATCACCGGCGACGGCGGCATCGTCTCCGAGATGCGCGCGTTCGCCGCCGACCCGCGTGACTGACTAGACCTCGCCACCCCGCGCCATGAAGGCCTGCGGATCCTCGAGGTTCTTGGTGCGATCGTCACCACGGAACAGGCCGAAGTGGAGATGCGGCCCGGTCGCGAGACCGGTCGATCCGACCTTGCCGATGTGCTGGCCCTGGGTGACGACGTCGCCCACCTTGACGTCCTGCGCCGAGAGGTGCCCGTAGTAGGTCTGCAGGCCGTCGCCGTGGTCGACGATGATCCAGTTGCCACCGATGCTGTCGGAGCTGACCTGCTTGACCACGCCGCCTGCGGCCGCGTCGACCGACGTGCCTGCGGGCACGGCATAGTCGGTGCCGGTGTGCGGGATGCTGTTGCGGATCGCCGACACCTCGCCGAAGTGCGACGTGACCGTCGCGTTCTTCACGGGGAGCTGGAGCTTCTGCTTGCCCGGGTTCCCAGCCGGTGCGGCCGGTGCGGCAGGTGCAACGGGTGCGACAGGTGCGGTCGCGGCGGGCACCGGCGTGGCTGGCACGTTCGCGTCGGCCAGCGGCGCGCCGGAGGCGCCACCCGAAACGACGTTCGTCGTCGGCCCGGCAGGGCTCCCCAACGCTCCAGCACCCTGCAACGACTGCACGACCGCAGCCAGCTGTTCGACGGCCGCAGTCAGGCCGGCGATGGCGCTCGCGAGATCGCCCGGGACGGGCGCCGGCACCTCGCCGCCGCCGGTCGTCGTCGGTGCCACGTCCGGTGTCGGGGCCGTCGGGAGTGTCGCGGTGTGGGATGTGACGCACATGCTCATGGCATCAGCATGCGCCCTGATGCGTCAATCGCGACTAGGAAGCTCTACCTAGGCTAAGCCCCTAGACGTCGGCCGGTTCGCTCGCGGCGCGGCGGGCATCGATGAGGCCGAGCCGCAGCACGAGGCCGACCCAGGCGAGCCCGCACACCACTGCGACGAGCATCCGCGCACCGTCAGCCGCTACGAACAGGGGCGGAATCGCCACTCCGAGACCGAGTGCGACGCCCCGCGCCGCCCGGCCGACCTCGACCCGCGCGCCGTGCCTGCGGGTCGCGTGCCACTGCAGTGCGAGCAGCACGACGATGCTCACTGCCAGCACCGCCCAGGCGACGTCGCGCTCCGGGTGGCCCACCGACTCGCGCGCCGCGATCCACGCCGCGCACGCGGTCGCCGCCACACCCGCCCCGCCGATCGCCAGCGCGCCGCGCACACGACCGATGGCGACGTCGACCGCAAGCAGCCCCGACACCACGGTGATCACGGCCGTCGCGAGCGCGAGCGGCGCGACGACGAGGTCGTCGATGCGGTACGCGTGCCCGAACACGACGCGCGCAGCCGCGTCGCCCGCAGCGACGAGGATGCAGGTCGGACCCGCCAGCAGCACCAGGGTGTCGGTCAGCGTGCGACGGATCGCCTGCGCTCGAGCCGCAGCGCCGCGTGCGGCGACGATGGCCGGCACCATGGCGATGCTCGTCGCCTGCAGCAGGAAGAACGGCACGTGCGCCAGCGTTCCGTACGCCACGTACACGCCCACCGGATGTGACGCGCCGCCGAGCACGCCCGACATCGCGAAGACGTCGACCACGAAGAACCCCGTCACCGCCACCGAGGCGAGGGCCACCGGCACGACGTGCGCGAGCATGCGACGACGCACCGGCGCCACCGGCACCGCGGCCGCAGGGTGGCGTGCGAGCAGGGGAGCCGACGCGACGAGCGGCGCGAGCACGTAGCCCACGATCGCCCCGTCGATGCCCCAGGCCGCCGCTCCACCCACGGTCAGCACGAGGCGCGCGACCGCGTAGGCCGCCTGCGTGAGCGACTGCCGCGCGTAGTCGCGCACGCCGGTCGGCCAGGCCAACAGCACCGCGTTGACGCCGAACGACAGCGCGCCGAGGGAGCCGATCGCGAACTGCACCGCGAGGTCACCTGACCCGAACCACCGGGAGGCGAAGGGCGACGCGGCGACGCCGAGCACGGCGAGGCCGATCGCGAGACGCATGCCGAGCCCGGCCCCGGCGCGCCATGCGGTCGCGGTGTCGACATCGCTCCCCGCCATCTCGCGCGCCGTGCTCGTGGCGATGCCCTTGACCAGGAGCGCGGTCAGGATGGTGATCCAGGAGAGCACGACCCCGTATCCGCCGAAGTCGTCGGGGTCGAGCATGCGGGCGAGGATCGTGGTCGATCCGTACCCGAGCACCACGTAGAGGCCGTTGGCGAGGGCGAGCAGGAGCACCCCGCGGCCGAAGCCGCTCGTGGTGTCCTCGCGATGTGGCTCAGTGACTGACATGTCGTCAGGCGCAGCCTACGCTGCTCGCGCGATGGAGGCTCGCTGGTGGTTACTCGCTCGCGAGGCGCTTGCGCGTCGCGGCGGCGACGTCGGCGAGCGTGCTGCCCTCCGCATCGAGGCGCGAGATGAGGGAGCGGATGTCTGCTTCCTCGCTCGCGTCCACGACACCGTCGTCGTCGATCGAACCGCGGAGCGAGCCAGCCTCGCCGGCGACGCGGCGGAACGTCTCCTGCGCATGCTGGATGCCGGCGTTCTCCGCCTTCGGGAACGCGACGTGGTGACCGGCGAGGCCCGCTTCACCCGGTACCCAGGCGCCGTTGGTCGGGTAGGCGCCGTGATGCATGTCGCTCGCGTAGAGCTCGACGTCGCGAAGGGCAGCCTGGAGGATGTCGACGCGCGACGCGTCGGGGTGGGCTGCGTCGATCTTCTTCGCACGCAGCGCCTCGTGGCCGTAGTCGTTGACCTTGACCGTCGTGCCGGCCTTCGCGTCGAGCACGCCCAGGGCCACGGTGAGCGCGTGGCTCGAGGCGCCGGCGACGGCGCGGAGCGAGGGCCCGTAGTAGATGTCGTAGATATCGCCACCGGCATCGGCGATGCGAACCGACTCGAGCTTGCCGCGCTCGGAGTCGTCGGCCGACGTGCCCAGGATGAGCACGGCGTTCGTGCGAACCTGGCGTCCTTCCGCCGAGAGCGACTTGGGCTGCGGTGCGCTGGATCCAATGCTGTTCGACATGCGTTCCCCCCGGATGCTGTGGCCCCCACGACCCACTGCCTGATCGTCGAGGACCGAACGAAATTCGTTGCACCATCACGCAGCCAAACCAACGACGAGGGGCGCGCCGGATGGCACGCCCCTCGTATCCATCAGGTCGCCCGGTCGATCAGGTCGAGCTGCGCGCGAGGTCGGCGTCGCTGCGGACGTCGCCCTCGAGCTTCGAGGCGAACGTGACGACGCCGTCGGTCACCTCGAACACGAGCGAGCCGCCGGTCGAGATCGGGAACGACCAGTCGGTCGTGATCTGGCCCGCGGTCCCGAGCACGGCGAGCCGGAGCATGACGCCGTGCGACACGGCGGCGACGGTCTCGCCCGGATGGCGCTCGCCGATGGTCTTGAGGGCGCGCACGACGCGGTCCTCGGCAGCGATGAGCGACTCACCGCCGGGGCAGTGGGCACCCCGCGGGTCGGTCTTGTACGCCTTCCACGCGGCGGGGTCGACGGCTTCCGACTCCTCGTTCGTCAGGCCTTCCCAGCGGCCGTAGTCGAGGTTGACGAGGTCGTCGAGCGGCACGACGTCGTCGAGCTTGGAGCCCGTCGCGATGGCGGTGCCGACCTCGAAGGCGCGGCCGAGCGGGCTGGAGTAGACGATGGAGATGCCCTCGCTCGCGAGCTTGAGGCCGGCGGCGATGGCCTGCTTGCGGCCGGTGCGGTTGAGCGGCACGTCGCGACGTCCGCGGAAGCGGATCGGGGTGGTGTTGAGCAGGGTCTGGCCGTGGCGCACCAGGTGGATCGTGGTCGTCTGGCTGGAAGCCGACATATCAGTAACTCCTTTTTGGGGTATACAAGAAATCTATTACTCTGCTACAGTCTACCGCATCGGGCGTTCGTGCGCGCCGGCATGAATCCACGCAGGAGTAGCAATGAGCCTCGCCTCACTCGACATCTTCCACGTCCTCGCAGCCATCGCGGCACTGCTCGTCTTCGCGCACGCCTTCGGCTTCCTCGCCCAGAAGCTCGGGCTCCCCGCGATCATCGGCGAGATCGCCGGTGGCCTCGTGCTCGGGGCCACCGTGCTCAAGCGCGTCTGGCCCGACGGCTCGGCCTGGCTCTTCCAGCCGGCGCCCGCCGACGCACTGACCCAGCCCACTCCCGCGATGCTGCCCATCCTCGGCATCTGCAGCCAGCTGGGCCTGCTGCTCCTCATGTTCCTCGGCGGGCTCCAGATGAAGCGGCTCGTCACCAAGCGCGACGCCAAGGCGGTGGGGTGGATCTCCAGCCTCGGCGTACTCATCCCGGTGGGCATCGGCCTGGTTCTGCTGCAGTTCATCGACGTCGATCGGTACGTCGGCGTCGCGCACTCCAGGACCGCCCTCGACATCGTGCTGCTGACGGCGCTCGCCGTGACCAGCATCCCGGTCATCACGCGCATCTTCATGGACCTCGGGCTCATGAAGACCCGCCTCGCACGCATCGTGCTCTCGGTCGCGGTCATCGAGGACGTGCTGCTCTACATCGCCGTGTCGATCGCGGTCGGCATGGCCGATGCCTCGAGCAAGGCCGACGCGTCGATCCCCGCGTTCCTCGACATGGATCCGAACTCGACCGCGTTCATCCTGTGGCACATCGCCGCGAGCCTGACGCTCCTCGCCGTCGCATCGTGGGGCTTCCGCTCGCTCGGCAACTCGACGAGCGCACGCCTCAACCTGATCGCGCGCCGCAGCCCGGTCGGTTGGCAGCTCGCACTGGTCTTCGTCACCACGATCGTGGCCATGCTGCTCGGGCTCGCCCCGCTCTACGGCGCCCTCGTCGCAGGCATCGCGGCGTCGAACGACGTGCGCCCCGACTTCGTCGCGGCGCGCCTGCAGATCGAGAAGTTCGCCACCGGCTTCTTCATCCCGCTCTACTTCGCGCTCATCGGCGTGTCACTCGACCTCGTGGCCAACTTCGACTGGAAGTTCACGGTCGGCATGCTCATGGTGGGCACCGCGGTGAAGTACTTCGGGTCGCTGCTCGGTGCACGGATCGCCGGTGAACCCGCTGCGATGGCGAACGCCCTCGCGATCAGCGTGAACGCGCGCGGCGGCCCCGGCATCGTGCTCGCCACGACCGCCTTCGCGGCCGGCATCATCGACTCACGCGCCTACACCGGGCTGATCATCCTCGCCCTCGCGACGTCGGTCATCGCCGGCACGTGGCTGGCCCGCATCCTGCGCACGAACCCCGCGACCACGAAGCTCATCACCGGCGACGGCGAGAGCGACGTGGCGGCGACGAGCTCACCGAACCTGCCCGCGGAGGCCGGCGTACCGGCCGGCGCGCGCTGACGACTTCCGCGCGCGGCCGAGCACGAGCGGCGTGCGCACGGAACACGGGAACGCCCCCGCGGTCGACATGCTCGATGACCACGGGGGCGTTCCTGTTCGTCCATGTGTCGCAGGGGGTACGACGTGTACGGGTGCTAGACCTGGGTGGTGACCTGGGTCTCGCGCACCTCGATGCCGGTTGCTGCATCGATCACGGCAACTTCCGTGAACTCGTAGCCGGCGACGCCGTGCTCGGAGAGGTCGAGACCCTCGGCCTCGACCTCCGCCTCGACGCGGATGCCGACGGTCTTCTTCATGATCCACAGCGCCGCGAACGACAAGGTGAAGCTGAAGGCGCCGACCGCGAGGAGCCCGAGCGCCTGCGTGCCGAGCTGGTGGAAGCTGCCGGTGTAGAGCAGGCCGCCCTCGCCGGTGTCGAGGCGTCGCGCGAGCGACGGCAGCGCGAAGATGCCGAGGCTGAGCGTGCCCCACACGCCGGCGATGCCGTGCACGGCGACGGCGCCGATCGGGTCATCGATGCCGGCCTTGGCGATCACCGGGATCAGCAGGTTCGCGCCGAGGCCCGCCACGAAGCCGATGACGATGGCGGCCCACGGCGACACGAACGCGCAGGCTGCCGTGATCGCGACGAGCGCGGCGATGATGCCGTTGAGCCAGGTACCGATGTCGGCCTTGCGGTGGAGGATCCTCGAGGCGACGCCGCCGCCGACGAGGCCCGCGGCAGCGCCGAGGTTGGTGGTCAGCGCGACGTACCCCGCGAAGCCGAGGCCACCGAACTCCACCCCGAGCGTCGATCCGGCGTTGAAGCCCATCCAGCCGACCCAGAGGATGATGGTGCCGATCACGGCGTACGGCAGGTTGTGGCTGTTGATGGGGAGGGCGCCCACGCCGCCCTTGCGCTCGGCGAAGCGACCGATGCGCGGCCCGAGGAGGATCGCGCCGGCCAGGGCCGCGAGCGCTCCCTGGTAGTGCACGACGGTCGAGCCGGCGAAGTCCTGCATGCCCCGCGCGAACAGCCAGCCGTCGGCCGACCAGATCCAGTGCGAGACGACCGAATAGATGAGCGTGAAGGCGACGCCGAAGACCCCGTAGACCCACAGCTTGGTGCGTTCGGCCATCGCGCCCCAGACGATCGCCAGCGACACGCCGGCGAACACGACCTCGAAGAACCAGCCGGCCGCTGCCGGGATGCCGGAGAAGAACGCGAACGGTCCCGATCCGATCGCCGTCAGGTCGGCTGCGCTCGGCCAGAACCCGGACGTGCCGATGAGCTGGCCCCAGAAGTGGGAGGTGCCCTCCGCCTTCGCGCCGAAGGCGAGGCCGAAACCGACCGCGTAGTAGACCAGTGCACACACCGCGAAGATGAGCACGTTCTTGCCCGCCGTGTGGGCGGCGTTCTTCATGCGGGTGAGGCCCGCTTCGAGCAGCGCGAAGCCTGCCTGCATGAAGAGCACGAGGGTGGCTGCGACCAGCACCCACACGGTGCTGATGGCGATGGTCAGTTCGGCTTCGCTCACGGATACCTCGATGGATCGGATACGGGTTCCATCGAGTGTTGCCCCCGGGATACGCCATGCCAAGCGCGTTCTGGTACCCCGATGCGCGATCTTTGGACACGTGCACAAGCCCACGGCCCATTTTGGCGCAAGCGAGTTCCAGAATGGAACCTACAAGCAGGGGGCAAGCACGGATCGCACACGTGCCGTGAGCCGATCCACGTCGAGCTGATGGTCCCACGCGACCTCGCGCACCGCATGCGCGATCGAGGGCTCGTCGAGGGGCTCTCCGAGGCGCGCCTGCAGCGTCGTTCGCAGGTGCTGCGCGAGTTCCCAGGCCGCATCCGGCTCGAGGCCCGCCTGGAGCGTGAACTCGATCGCGATGGGGCGCCCGGCCGGGAGCGTCAGGTGCTCGGGCATGAGGGCGAGCAGCGGGGGGTGGCCCGCGATGAACGATTCGGCCAGGTCGCCTCGCGTCCGCGTGCGCGCGCGGAACTCCTCCACGAGGCTCCGCGGGCGCACGCCCGCCGGGAGCAGGCCGAACCCCCACGCGAGGGGGTCCTCGGCCACCTCGGCCACCAGCGCCGTACGTTGCTGCACGAGCCGCACCAGCACGTCGGGCTGCACGCCGAGCTCCGAGGCCCAGCCGCGCAGCTGCTCATCCGTCGCCCCTGCAGGGATGAGCGCCGGCTCCGCGGGCGGGGTGTGCCCCCACATCGCGGTCGCCGTCCTCAGTCCGCGCCGGAGGCGGCGGCCCAACGTCATGCGGTGGCGGTCGCCGGGCTCAGGAGCTTCTCGAACCGCTCGGCGTCCTCGTACGGACCCACGACGGCGAGGTTGCGCTGCTCGGTGTTGAACAGCTCCTTCGCCACGCGCTGCACGTCGGCGATGCTCACCGCGTCGATCGCGGCCAGCGCCTGGGCGGGTTCCCAGAAGCCGCCCTCCACGACCTCGCGGCGCGCGCCGAACATGATGAGGCCGCGAGGATCCTCGACGCCCAGCACGAACTTGCCCTTGAGGTAGTTCTTCGCCTTGGTGAACTCGGCCTGGTCGGGGCCGTCGTCGGCGAGCTTCGCGAGCTCCTCGAGGATGGTGGTGATCGCCAGGTCGATGCGGTTCGTGTCGACACCGGCGGCCACGACCAGCGATCCGGCGTCGACGTACGCGTCGTGGTGCGAGTACACGTAGTAGCAGAGGCCGCGGCGTTCGCGCACCTCGGTGAACAGCCGGCTCGACATACCGCCACCGAGGATGGCGTTCATCACGCCGATCGCGTAGCGGTCGGGGCTGTCGAGGCCCGGCGCGCGCACGCCCAGCAGGAGGTGGGCCTGCTCGCTCTCCTTGTAGTGCACCTGCACCTTCGGTCCGTCCTGCGACCACTCGGCCGCCGCGCGGGTGCCCTCGTTGGCGGCGGGAATGGCGCTGAACGCCTCGGCGACCTTCGCCTTCGCGCTCTCCGAGACGTTGCCGGCGAGGCCGACGACGACGCGGTTGGCGGTGTACCAGCGGTCGATGAACGAATGGAACAGCTCGGGCGTCGCGCCGCGGATGACGTCCTCGGTTCCGACGATGTCCCAGCCCAGCGGCGTGTCGCCGTAGAGCAGGTGGTCGTAGACGTTGCCGACGTAGCGCTGCGGGAGGTCGCGGTACATCGCCATCTCCTCGAGGATGACGCCCTTCTCGCGCTCGATCTCCTCACCGTCGAACTTGGAGTGGAGCAGCATGTCGCCGAGCACGTCGACCGCGAGGTCGAGGTGCTCCGCCGCGCTCTTCACGTAGTAGCCGGTGTACTCCTTGCCCGTGAAGGCGTTGAAGTCGCCGCCGATGCCGTCGATCTCGACCGAGATGTCACGCGCGGTGGGGCGTCGCTCCGTGCCCTTGAAGAACATGTGCTCCGCGAAGTGGGCGATGCCGCACTGCTGCGCCTGCTCGAAGCGCGAACCCACGCCGAACATGACGAGGGCGGTGGCGCTGGGCGCATCGCCGTTGTGGGAGACGAGCGTACGGACGCCGTTCTCGAGGTGGTCGAGTTCGAACATGGAGGGCATTTCCTTTCGGGGGCGTTCGTGCAGTGGGGAATCCATACCACCTCGCCCCGCCCCACGAACCTCCGGCGTGCGGTGAAGGCACGCGCGCACCGACCGCGAACCTAGTGGAGGGCCCGCACGCGCACGCCAGATACACTCTCGCGCGCGCCCGCGGCGCCCCCGCACCACATGGAAACCATCCTCACCATCATCGCCACGCTGCTGGCCACGACCCTCGTCACCTGCGTGCCCGGCGCGGCGCTGCTGAGCGTGCTCCACCTCGATCGCGTCGTGCCGCCCCCGCTCGTTCCCGGTGCGGCGCTCGTGGTCGGGCTCGTGCCCATGGGCACCGCGCTCGGGCTCACGCTCTGGTGGTCACTCCCCATCGCCTACGTCGCCGGCGCGCTCGCGTTCCTCACGCTCGCCTGCTGGGCGACCCTCGCCGGACGCGTCAGGGCCGACGCCCGCCGAACCACGCCGCGCGACCGCTACCGCATGTCGCATGCGCGCGCGTGGGGCAGTCCGGCCCTGCGGCTCGTCGCCGGTGACTGGGCGCGCGCGATTCCGCTGGCCGCGTGGATCGTCGCGATCGCGACCCTCGCGATCGCCCTCACCGTCGGCTTCAACACCTGGAACGATTCGCTGTACCACATCGGCCAGGCCCAGAAGCTGCTGGCGCTCGACCACCCCGACTTCAACAACACCCTCCAGTTCCCCGACGGAACCGCGCACCCGGGCTACGTGCTCCCGATCTGGCAGGAGCTGATCGCGCTCGTCGCGTGGGTCACCCACGCCAACCCCGTCACCGTCGCGTGGATCATCCCCGGGGTCACCGTCACCATCGGGGCCCTGTCGATGGGCGGGCTCGGCTGGGCGCTCGCGCGCACCCCCAGGGCCACGGCGCTCGTCATGGTCGCGTGGCTGACCTCGGTCGTGATCGCCACGATGCCGTTCTCGGAGGCCGTGTTCGACGCGCTCCAGCCGGGCGAGGTCGCGCTCGACGTGATCATCCCGCTGGTGCTCGCGCTGCTCTTCACCGCGCTCTGGCCGACGACCGACCTCGACGCCGGGCCCGGCACCCTGACCCCGCGCCAGTCGACGTGGGCCGCGACGCTGCTCATGAGCATCGGCGTGGCCGAGATCGCGCTCCTGCACGTGAGCTACAACATGGTGCTCGCGCTCGGCATCATCGGCTACCTCGCATTCTGGGCCCTGCGCTCGCCGTGGCCGCGCGAGGTCGTCTGGCGACACGCCCGTGTGCTCGTACCGATCGCGATGTCAGCGGCGGTGACCACGGCCATCCTCGTGCCCGGCCTGAGCAAGCTGCAGAGCTTCGGCAAGACGGCGCAGGAGGAGCTCAAGCTCAACAGCACCGACCTGTACAAGGGCAAGCTCGGCGCGCCGCTCGAGGCGCTCCTGCGCGGGGGCACCGAGCACTTCCACCTGCGTCCCGACTACCTCGTGCTCGGTGGCGGGCTCGCGCTCGTCGGCCTGCTCGCCCTGCCGCTCGCGCTGCTCGCGCCGCGCTGGCCCGCGGGCTGGTACCTCTCGGGTTCCGCGCTGCTCGTGCTCGGCATCGCCCTCTCCGATCGTCTCTTCCCGGCATTCGTGACGGCGGTGTCACTCGACCAGGCCCGACGCATCGAGACGGTACTGCCCCTGTCAGCCGGGCTCGCGCTCGGGGCGGCGGCCACCGGTATCGTCGGCACGCGCCTGTGGGCGCACGGCACCATCCCGGCGCGCACGCTCGCCGCGTTCACCATCGCTGCGGTGGTAGGCGCCGCAGCGCACGCCGCCGACACGATCGGGCAGCTCGGCGGCTACGGCGGCGACACCATCGTGAGTGGACGCTGGATCCTCGCGCCGCTCGGCGTGCTGCTGCTGGGCGCGGCCCTCTACGTCATCTCCCTCGCCGTGCGCGTCGTGGTCGCGCCGATCGAGCGGCGCACGGCGCCACGCGAGGGCGACGTCGAACGCACCCGCTCGCGCCTGCGTCGACTGCTCCCCATCGCCACCTGGGAGTGGCCGAGCGCGCAGCTCACGAACTCGGCGTCGCTCGTCGCACTGCTCGTGCTGCTCGTCGGGGCGGCGCCGCTGTGGGGGCGCATCGACGACACGACGCAGCCGATCCGTCGTCACGGTATCCCGCTCGACCAGCGTGAGGCCGAACTGCGGCTCTTCGCGCCCGAGGTCGCGGCCGAGCTGCGCACGCTCCCCACCGACACCGTGCTGCTCGCCGACCCGACGGGCCGCAACCCGTACTACGCGATGGCGCTCGCGCCGATCTACGTCGTCTCGAGCGTGCCGCGCCACACGGCGACGACCCCGAAGAACCGGGTGCCCGAGCGCTTCGAGGATGCCACCGAGTTCTTCGACCCGAAGACGTCGAACACGCGCCGCCTCGAGCTGCTCACGAAGTACGACGTGACGGCCATCGTGATCCACCCGAATGCGAACCCGTCGATCATGGAGTTCCTCACGTCGATGCCCGGCATCACGCCGGGTGCGATCGGCAAGAACCAACGGCTCTTCCACGTCAGCCCGCAGCGCCTGCTCACCGCTCCTCCGCTCGACGGCGCGGGTGGGTTCGTCAAGCTGCGCTGACCCCCACCCGCCGGTCGCGGAGCGCGCGGTGTCATGGTCGCGCACATGCACCGTGACCCCGCGAAAAGCGCCGCTAACAAAAGCATTACTCAAGTCGTGCAGCGCGCGAACCGACCTGCAGGGGTACTGCGGTCGTTCGAGGTACCACCTGGCCTCACCGCAGTGGAGGCACGCACCATGAGCGACACCAAGGGACAGCACATCCTGATCGTGGAGGACGAGGAGAACATCTCGTCGTTCGTGAAGCTCTACCTCGAGCGCGAGGGCTTCAACGTCACGATCGCCCCCACCGGCGCGGAGGCCATCGGCGCCTTCGAGGAGAAGGTCGACCTGGTCACCCTCGACCTCATGCTCCCTGACATGGACGGCCTCGAGATCTGCCGCCAGATCCGCGCCAAGAGCACCGTGCCGATCATCATGCTCACGGCCCGCGACGAGGACATCGACAAGATCGTCGGGCTCGAGGTCGGTGCCGACGACTACGTCACCAAGCCGTTCAACGCGCGCGAGCTCGTGGCGCGCATCAAGTCGATCCTGCGCCGCGCCAGCGCGCCCGTGAAGACGTCGAAGCGACTCGAGAGCGGCCGCATCCAGATCGACGCCGCCCGGCGCGAATGCCTGGTCGACGGCGAGCAGGTGATGCTGGCCCCCAAGGAGTTCGACCTTCTCTGGGAGCTGCTCGAGCGCAACGGTGACGTGCTCGATCGCGAGCACCTGCTCGAGAAGGTGTGGGGCTACACGTTCGCCGGCGACACCCGCACCGTCGACGTGCACGTGCGCCAGCTGCGCAAGAAGCTCGGCGACGACTGTCCGATCGTGACCGTCTGGGGCTCCGGCTACAAGGTCGGCACCGAGGTGCACGCCGCGTGACGGTGCCCGTCCGCCTGGCCGCAGCGCGGAGCCAGACGCCATGATCATGTCGCTCCGCGCACGCCTCGGCGCCCTGGCGGCGCTGCTCGTGCTCGGCGGCCTCGCGGTCGGCGGCATCGCTGCGTGGGTCATCGTCAGCGACGTCACCCACCGCGACGCGCGGGCGGCCGTGGTCGTCGGCACCGCAACCGTCGCCGTGCTGCTGGTGATCGGCGGCGTGCTGCTCGTGCACCGCCAGCTCGCGCCGTTCCTTCACCTCGTGCGCGCGTCGCGCGAGATCACCCAGGGCCGCCATCCCGACGAGGCCCTCGGGAGCATCCGCCTCGACGGCGAGCTCGCGGAGATCGCCGACGGCATGCGCACCCTCGCGCTGCGCCTGCGCGAGATCGACGCGACCGATCGCCGGTTCCTCATGTCGATCTCCCACGAGCTGCGCACGCCGCTCACCGCGATCACCGGGCACGCCCAGGCGATCGAGGACTTCGCCGACGAACCCGAGATGCGCGGCCAGTCGGTGCAGGTCATCCGCAAGGAGGCCGAGCGACTCGAGCGACTCGTCGAGGACATCGTCGACCTCGCGCGCCTGCGCTCCAACCGGTTCACGACCGTCACGGAGAGCGTCTACCTCGACGAACTCGGCGAACACCTGCTCGCGATCTTCGACGGCTCCTCGCCGGGTGCCGAGCCCGCGCCCGGCGCGGCGCGCGTCGACGTCGCGGGTGACTTCGAGCACGTGATGCTCCACTCCGACGGCCAACGCATCCTCCAGATCCTCCGCAACCTCGTCGGCAACGGGCTGCGGTACGCAGACACCACGGTCACGGTGACGGGTGAGCGAACGTCGGGCGGCCACGTGAAGCTGGCCGTCTTCAACGATGGGGAGCCGATCTCGGAGCTGCAGCGCGAGCGCATCTTCGAGCCGTTCGTCGGTACGAAGCGCGAGGGTGGCCTCGGCCTCGGGCTCGCGATCGGCCGCGAACTCGCCTGGGCCCTGGGCGGCAACCTGCGCTGCGTCGACCGCGTCGACGGCGCGGAGTTCGAGCTGCTGCTGCCGCTCGAGCCGCCGGATTTCGATCGCTGAAATCGACGTTGCTGCGTCAAGCGGCCGTTCCCTGGCCGCAATTCTCGTCAAATCGCTTCACATCGCTGCGTCCCCGTCGTACGCTCGGGGAACACTGTAGTGGCTGCACCGTGCTCTGGTGCGCCCCCCCTGAAGTCGACCGAGGAGACGGACTTGCCCGCACCGCTGCGCATCGCACGCCGCTCCGCCCTGCTCGCACTCGTCGTGGCCGTGGCCGCGCTCACGGCCCTCACCGGTTCGGCCTCGGCAGCCGCACCGGCACCCGACACGTCGGTGCTGACGATCTGTCCGGCCCTCGGCACGGCCCCGGTCACCACGCTGGCCGGCGAACGTGCGTGCGTGTCGAACGACTGCGCATCGATCGCCTTCGCCGCGACCGGCAGCACCAACGGCTGCACCGCCGACACCGTGCAGCAGCAGTGGATCATGTCGTCGACGACCCACGACACGACACCCGCGACGCCCGGCCCGATCACCGGCTCGTTCGCGCGGGTGCTCCCTGCCGAGGCGACGACATCGGTGACGACGCTTGCCATCCGCGCACTGATCGGCGTGGGCGTGGGCGCCCTGCTCCTTGCCGCGGCACTCGCCTTCCGCACCCAGCGCACGCCGCGCACGGTCGGAACCGAACGCGCAGCGACACGTCAGCCAGCCGAAGTCACCTGAGCCTGAGGTCCACCGAGCCACGCCTCGGCCTGCGTGGTGTGTGCCGAGCGCGTGGCCTAGCGTGTGGAGACGTCGCGCGGAGCGACGGGACCGCAGTCGGCACAGTGCCACGCGACCATGACGCCCGTGCCGCACTCGTCGTGCACGAGCCCCGGCATGCCATCACCGAGGTGACGTGAACCCCAGTCGGCGAGCACGCCGGCGACGCGCGCCAGCTCGGCGCCCGCGACCGACAGCCGGTAGTTCCACCGCACGGGTGCGTCGGAGTACTGGCTGCGCGTGATGATGCCGGCATCCTCGAGACGACGGAGGCGCTCGCTCAGCACCGTGCGCGCGATCGGCTTGAGGGCCAGCGCCAGGTCGTTGAAGCGCTGCGCGCCCGTGGTGAGCTGCGCCACGACGGCGAGCGACCAGCGATCGCCGACGACCGCGAGGGCCTTGGCGAGCGGCAGCTCGGCGAACCCACGGATCGCGTCTGCAGCGGGTGCAGGTGCGTCGCTCGTGAGCGGTGCGGAGCCGGGTGCGGGAAGGGTCACCATGGGAGTAACCCTAGAACGGTCGTCGGACGCGTCAGGCCGACCGCAGCTCGCGACTACGGCGGATGAACTCGAGCAGCGCCTGCCCGCGCCGCGAGAGCCGCCGGTTCGTGCGATGCACGGCGTAGTAGCTCGACTCCGGCGCGAAGCCCGCGATGTCGAGCACCACGAGCGAACCGACCTCCAGCTGCACCCCGATCGACTGCTGCCACACGCACCCGATGCCCCAGCCTGAGGCCACCGCGCTCTTCACGCTCTCCTGGTTGCCGAGCTCGGCCTGCACGTCGAAGTGGTTGAGCGTGAGCCCCCGCTGCGCGAGCTCGGTCTCGAACGTCGCGCGCAGGTTCGCGCCGGGCGACTGGGCCACGAATGCCTCGCCGCGCAGGTCGTCGAAGGCGAGGCCGACGCTCCCCGCCAGCGGATGCGTCGGTGCCGCCACGAGCACGAATCGGTCCTCCCACACCGGGTCGAACTGCAGCCCCGCGCGCGCCCAGGTGCCGCCGACGAACCCCAGTTCGAGGTCGTGCGCGAACACCTCGTCGACGATCGTCGCGGCACCCGACAGCCGCAGCTCCATGTGCACGTCGGGGTACTCCACGCGAAACCCGTGCAGGAGCGGCGGCAGCCAGTGCTCACCGAGACCCGGCGTCGCGCCGATGCGCAGGCGCCCCCCGACGTTCACGTTCATCTGTTCGAGATCGGCGTACAGCGCCGACTGCAGCCCGACGATCGAGCGCGCATAGCGTTCGAACACGGTTCCGGCGCGCGTGAGCTTGGCGCTCCGGCCGCGTCCGCGGTCGAGCAGGCGCGTGCCCAGGCGTTTCTCCAGCTCGTTGAGCTGGTGGGTGATGCCCGGCTGGCTCAGGCCGAGCGTGCGCGCCGCGGTCGAGAGCCGCCCGCCCGCGTCGACCACCGCGAGGAACGTGCCGAAGTGCTGCGGGTTGAGGGGGAGCTGCGCCTGCTGCGGCGCCGACTCCGGGCCCGGTGCGGGCAGCTCGGGCGAGGTCGCGTCGTCGGGCGTGCTCATGCTGCCAGCATAGTCGAGGTATCAACGACTCGCATACCTTCAGGGGCGTGGCACCACGAGGTCGACGCTCACCGGGGCCAGCGACGCGATGAGCCCGCCGTCGTCGACGCACGCGGTCAGGCGCAGGGTCTGGCAGGCGTAGTCGTCCCAGTGCGCCGTCAGCTCCACCTCGAACGACGCACCCGACGGGCCGATGGCGCCGACCCGCTGCGGGGTGAGGTAGTGCGCGACCAGCGAGTCGAACGGTTCGCGCGCGATGCCGTCGAGGATGCGCTCGGCGACGCTGCGGGCTTCGGCTCGGTGCACGGGTGGATCCAGTCGTCGGGCAGCGCCGGGGCGGCAGCCAAACCGACCATGTGCCCGTCGTCTGCGGGAGTAGGCCCGGGGGCCGTGTGCGGTCGTTGCAAATGCGAAGTAATGGGACGACGCGGGAACAGTTTGGAGGGAATGCACGTCGGGCAAACGAGCCGCATGCCTTCTGCTGCGCGCCGCTTCCCCCATGCCCTGCTCCTGCTCGTGATCGTGGGGTCGGCACTGCTGCTGACGCTCGCGCAGGCGCCGAGTGCGCCGGCCGCGACGGGCCGCGTCACGAACGGCGCGACCGTGACCGCCGAGGCCTACGCCGCGCGCTGGACGGCGATCGCAGCCCTCGTGGGATCGAGCGAGAAGGACGCGCGGCTCGGCCAGTTCTGCGGTGGCACGTTCGTGTCGGCGACCGAGGTCGTGACCGCAGCGCACTGCGTCTTCGACGACGAGGACGTGATCATCTTCCAGGACGGCGACCACGTCTCGTACTTCAACTTCACGTCGACCGGCGACCCGAAGGAGCTGCAGGTGCTCGGCGGCCGCCGCGTGCTGAGCGACGCCGACGGCGTGCGCCTCAACGTCTCGCACGTGCTCATCAATCCGCGCTACGACCCGCGCACGAGCCGCTACGACAGCGCCGTGATCGTGCTCAAGGATCCGGTGCCGACCGGCAGCGGCATCACGTTCATGCCGCCGATCGAGGCGGGCAGCGACGCGGCGTGGGGCGCGGGCGGCGGCATCGCGGCCGGCGCGAACGGTCCGTTCATCGCGGGCTGGGGCTACCGTTGGCTGCCCAACCAGTCGTTCCTCTTCACGGGCGCGAACCACACGCCGACCCACCGCCCCAAGAACCCGAAGGTGCCGGCGTCATCGTCGAACGCACGCTCGGGCACTGCGGCCAAGGCCGCCCCGGCCGGCAAGTCGTCACGGAGCGTCGCCAACGGCCTCGAGGAAGCAGCGCTCCCCATCGTCAGCGACCGCGCGTGTGACGTCGGCGGTGCCGGAGCGGGACTCGGCTACGGCCGCGACTTCGATCCGAGCACGATGGTCTGCGCGGGCACGCTCGACACGAGCGACGCGAACGACGAGGGCGCCGTCACCAACGGGGTCGACTCCTGCTACGGCGACAGCGGTGGTCCGCTGATGGTCACCACGGCCGCAGGCCCGCGGCTCGTCGGCATCGTCAGCTTCGGCGAGGGATGCGCGACGCGCGACACGTACGGGGTCTACACGCGCGTGGCGGCGATGCGCCCCTTCCTGGCCGGCAACCACGGCATGCCGGTCGCGAACAAGAAGGCCCCGAAGGTGCTCGGCACGCCGTCGACGGGCTCGACGCTCCACTGCGCCAAGGGCACGTGGACGGGTGCGGGACCGATCCGCTACAGCTACCGCTGGGTGCGCTCGTTCGAGAACGACTCGAGCAACGACGAGTACGGCATCTACGAGCGTGTGCCCGGGAGCTACCTCGGCGGCAAGTACAAGGTGAAGTACGCCGATCGCGGTTCGCTCATCCGCTGCATCGTCATCGCGAAGGGCGCGTCGTCGACGAAGGCCGTCGTCTCCGCGTTCGCGAAGGTGCCGGGCCGCGTGCCCGGCGCGCCGGTGCCCTCCTCCAGCGAGGGAAGCGACGAGGGTGGCGAGGACTTCTCGCTCTCGACCTTCGGTCACTGAGGGCACGTGCGCGCCTGCGAGCGCGCACATGAGGGTGTCGGGTTGAACTAGGCAATTCGTCGTGTTCGCGCGGTCGGCGGTGGGTCCCACACTGGGCCCATGACCACCTCGATCACACCCGGCAGCGCAGCCAGCACGCCGAGCCTGACGCCGCTCGCCACTGCCGCGAACACGGGCGGCGGCGCGACCGCGCCTCCGTCGCTGGCGACCGCGATCGCCGACCTGACGCAGGCGGTCTCCGCGCTCAGCGCCGCCGTGCAGGCGCTCGCCGGCGCGTCGCAGGTCGCAGGTGGCGGACCGACCACGAACGCCGCAGGCGGGTGCAGTTGCGGATCTGGTGCGGCCGAGGGTGCCGCCGCCGGTGCAGCGAACGGTGTCACGGGTGGCGGCGCGACAGGTGCGCCATCCACCGTCCCCACGCAGGGATCGCCGAGCATCCCGGGAAGCACGACGCCGACGTCGCCCGCGACGCCCGCCCCGCCGGCAGCGGGCGCGCCGTCGTCGTCAGTGCGCGACAAGATCCTCGCCGCCGCGCGCGGCGAACTCGCCAAGAACGTGACCGAGGACGCCGGTGCCAACGAGGACCGCGCCGGCAACATCAAGAAGTACCGGGCCGCGGTGACCGGCGGCATCTGGGCCGACGGCCGCGGGCCCGAGGAGTGGTGCGCCGACTTCGCGTCGTGGGTCTGGAAGGACGCCGGCGCGGCCTTCGGGCCGAAGGGAACCGGCGAGGCCAACACCTCCAACATGATCCAGCAGGCCAAGGAGCTGGGGTCGTGGAAGACGAATGACCCGAAGCCCGGCGACATGGTGCTGTTCGACTGGGGCGGCGCACGCGGCACGCCCGACGAGGCGAGCGTGGTCGACCACGTCGCGATCGTCGACCGCGTCGAGAACGGCACGGTGTACGTCATCGGCGGCAACCAGTCGGATGCGCTCACGGCGGTCGACTACGGCATCGACGACAAGCACATCCTCGGCTACGTGAACCCGCCGGGCGCCTGATGCGTCGACGCCGTCGAGCAGGTGTCCCAGGCAGGAGTCGAACCTGCGCGCACCGCTTAGGAGGCGGATGCTCTATCCACTGAGCTACTGGGACCTGGGGCGATTGTACGCGGCGACGCGCGGAGCGGGCCACCTGTAGGATTGCCGGGTGGACTTCGTGATGCTCGATTCATCTGCGGCACTGGCCGAACTGTGCGACGAAGCACGTGCTTCCGGACGCCTCGGCCTCGACACGGAATTCCTCTGGGAACGCACGTACTCGCCGCAGATCTGCCTCGCGCAGGTGAACGTCAACGATCGCGTGTACCTCGCCGATCCGCTCGACGGAGTCGACCTGCAGCCGATCTCCGACCTCATCTCCGACCCCGACGTCGAAGTCGTGATGCACGCCCCGCACGCCGACCTCGTTGCGTTCGCGCTGCGCCACGGTGCGGAGCCGGTCAACACGTTCGACACGCAGGTCACCGCGGGCTTCACCGGCCTGAGTGCGGGCCTCGCCTACGAGAAGCTCGTCTACGAGGTCACCCGCCAGAAGGTGCAGCCGAGCGAGAGCTTCAGCGACTGGAGCCGGCGCCCGCTGCAGGACAAGCAGCTGCAGTACGCCGGCGAGGACGTCGAGCACCTCTTCAACATGCGCGACACGCTCGTCGCGAAGCTCCGCGACCTCGGTCGCGAGGAGTGGGCACGCGAGGAGCTGATGCGCCGGTTCGACGGCGTCGAGCACTTCATGACCGCGCCCGACGAGGCGTGGCGCAAGGTCGGTCGCCGCGGCAAGCTCGGCCCGAGTGACCTCGCCGTGCTGCGGGAGGTGGCCGCCTGGCGCGAGAACCTCGCACGCTCGCGCGACCTGCCCGTGGGGTGGGTCGCCAAGGATCCGACGATGATCGAGATCGCGCGCCGCCAGCCGGCGTCGCAGCGCGACCTCGTGCGCGTGCGCGGCGTCGACGGGTCGATGAAGGCCCGCGAACAGTCGGAGCTGCTCGCCGCGATCGAACGCGGGCGCAGCGCACCGCCGATCGTCGAGGAGGGGGCCCCGCCCGTGCGTGGCGTGCGCCGCCGCGTCGCCGTCGCCAAGGGGCTCGCGACCGCCCTGCTGCGCGCGCGCTGCGAGGCGGAGGAGATCGCCTCGGAACTCGTCGGCACGTCGAGCGACGTCGAGGAACTCATCGGCTGGATCGCCGGCGGCAAGGCGGAGGGCGACGCACCGTTCCTGCTGCGCGGGTGGCGGGAGCCGTTCGGGCTCGACCTCGTCGACCTCGTCGACGGACGCATCCAGCTCCAGCTCGTCGACGACGACCCGTACCTGGTGATCCACCGGGTCGACTGACGTGAGCGACGCCGCGCCCGCACCGGATCCCGACCGCCAGGCCCACTCGGCCGCGATCGAAGACTACGTCAAGGCCATCTGGCTCATCTCCGAACGGGGGGAGGTCACGAGTGGCCAGGCGATCGCCCACCAGCTCGGGGTCAGCCAGGCGTCGGTCAGCGGCATGATCCGCAAGCTCGACGAACTCGAGCTCGTCGAGTACGAGGCCTATCGGCCGGTGCAGCTCACGGAGAAGGGGCGACTCGTGGCGCTGGAGGTCGTACGCCACCACCGCCTGCTCGAGCTCTTCCTGTCGGAGGCCCTCGGCATGAGCTGGGATCGCATCCATGCAGAGGCCGAGATCCTCGAGCACCACATCAGCGAGGAACTCGAGGACCTGATCGCGGCGAAGCTCGGCAACCCGCAGTTCGATCCGCACGGGCATCCCATTCCAGCCCGCGACGGACGCGTGCCGGAGCTGTCGGCGACGCCCGTGGCGGCGCTGCCGGTCGGCGCCCGCGGCGTGCTGCGCCAGGTGCGCGACGAGACCCCCGAGGTGCTCCGGTTCCTCGCTGAGCGGAGCATCACCGTGGGCGCTCAGCTCGAGGTGATCGACCAGTCGCCACACGCCGGCACGACGACCGTGCAGGTCGCGGGCGTGGCCGAGGCGGTCACGATCGGCAATGCACTCGCACGCCACATCGACATGGCCGTCGACGCCTAGCGTCAGGCGCTCGGCCGTGGCTCAGAGGAAGGGCCCTGAGCTGCCCGGCAGGTCGGGCGGCGCCGTGGGGGGTCGATAGGCCGGTGCCGCGCCCCCGCCGGGCATCGGCACGGCCATGGTGGGGGGCTCGTGCTGCGCCTGCCGCCGGCGCCGCTTGGCGACGCCGCGCCGCACGGCGGTCACGACGATGATCGTCATGCCGAGCAGGAATCCGAGCAGGCTCGGCACGACGATGTCGCGGAACTCCCCGAGCAGGCTGAACGAGGTGATCGCCGCGCGCGAAGGCGTGTCGCCCCCACCCTCGGGCGCGTCGAACGCGACGAGCACGCGGTATCGACCTGCCGCCTCCGTGGTGAACTCGCCCACCTGGAGCCCGTGGCGGTCGTTGATCTCGATCGTCGAGGTGGAGCCGCCGCTCCGCGGACGGAATGCGACGGGATCCCCGTCTGGATCGGTCACGGTCACCGTGGCCTTCGGGGGCGGCGGCGTGTGCTCCGTGGTCGCGGTCGTGGCCGCCCCCGTTCCGGCTCCGACCGTCGTCGACATGGTCGAGCTGAACTTCTGCGCGCCGGCGCTGCCGTCGATCCAGATCGCGTAGACGGCGACCGTGCGGGCCGCGGGGAGCTCCACCGACTTCGGGGTGCCTGGCTTGAGCTGGTGGTAGCCGTCGCGCACGTGGCCGACCGCATGTACCGCGTTGCGCACGGAGACGAAGGCCCCCGTCGCCAGTACCGCGACGGCGACGAGGTACCACCACCAGGCAGGGCGCAGGGGCCCGAGGCGGGCAGGTCGTTGTGGGGGCACGGCGGAGGACGTCACGGGGCGATCGTGCCCGGGGCAGGTCAGTCGCGAACCAGCAGGCTGGCCTGCCAGTCGCGGAACGCCTCCGCGCGCACGGGCAGCACGAGTGGCGCTCCCACGAGTTCACTGCCGAGCTCGGTCGCGATCGTCGCGGCGAGGTGGGCCGGGAGCACGTCGTGCTCGGGCGATACCACGCAGCGCAGCCGCAGGCGGGTCGGTTCGTGGTCGGCGCCTCCGAGGTCGACCAGTTCGATCGGCCGCGTCCAGAGCGAACCATCGTCGGCGGATTCGCGCTCGACGATGCCGAGCACGATGCGTTGCCCGGCCAGGCCGCGCACCGCGAGGTCGATGCGGTATTCGCGCTGGCCGTAGGACCAGCGCGTGAAGGCGTTGAGTGACCCGTTGAGGAGCACGACCGAATCGCCTCCGAGCGTGCGCAGGCGCGTCGTGCGCAGCGAGAACTCCTCCACGACGCCCGTGGCGCCGCCCTCGCCGTGGCGCGTGATCACGTCACCTACCGCGAAGTGCCCCTCGAACAGCAGCAGCGCGCCCGCCACGACGTCGCCCAGCAGCCGCTGGAACCCGAAGCCGATGAGCACGCCGAGGAGCGTGGCGCTGAAGACGGCGCTCGTCGCGCCCGGGCTGATGATGTTGATCGCGGCGACGAGCGCCGCGCCGTAGATGCCGTAGCGGACGAGGCTCTCGAACAACGTGGCCAGCGTCTTCTGCCGCTTCACGCGTGTCAGTCGCTCGGGCCCGGCCTTGGCGGCTGACAGGTCGAGGCGACGCCAGTACGAGCGGCGCACGACGCGGATCGTGATCCGCTGGATGATCACCGCCGCGACGAGCAGTGCGGCGATCGCGGCCAGCTTCGTCAGCCAGCCCGAGATGTCGCCGAGCTCGTTCCAGGCGTCGCGCACCACGTGCATCCGTCAGCCCCCGAGGGATGTCACTCGGACGCGGCGCCCGCGAGGGCTGCGTCGACCGGCGCGACGCGGCGCTCCGGCACGGGGTAGCCGAGCTGGTTGCACAGCGAACCGCGCTCGGATTCGGCGAGCGAATCCCAGTACCCGGTCACGTACGCCAGCCGGAGCAGCCATCCGAGGAACTCGGTGTCGAGCTCCTCGCCGCGCTCGAAGAGCATCGACCAGACATCTGTCAGTCGCATGTCGACTTCGAGCCCGATCTTGTCGAGCGACTCGGTATCAATTGCCAAAGCGCGATCCGTCATGGCGGAGATGGTAGGAGGGCCATCGGACGGCGCCACAGCGCGGACTCCGAGGAATTGTGGAGGTGCGAAAACGCTACCTGCGTGAATCCGCGCGAAGCTGCGAGTCGGACGCAGCGCGTGCGCCTGCAGCTCCCCCTACTCGACCGTCATCGGGCCGTCGTCGGAGCCCTCGGCGCCCGCTGACCAGGAGTACTTGTATGACGGGTCGTCCCACGCCTCGGCGGCAGCGGCGAGCTTGAGCGGCCGGAAGGTGTCGACCATCACCGCAGCCTCGTCGGTCCAGTGCTTGCCGAGGGTCGCCTCGTCGAGGCCGGGCTGCGGCCCGTGCGGCAGGCCCGACGGGTGGAGCGTGACGCTCGACAGGTCGATGCCACGCCGGCTCGCGAAGTTGCCGTTGAAGTAGTACAGCACCTCCTCCGAGTCGAGGTTCGAGTGGTGGTACGGCACCACGACCGCGTCCTTGTCCCAGTCGAGCATGCGCGGCATGAACGAGCAGACCACGAAGCCCGGCCCGCGGAAGGTGAGGTGCGCGGGCGGCGGCTGGTGCAGGCGCCCGGCCTTCGGCTCGAAATCCCAGATGTTGAACGCGTACGGGTAGTTGCAGCCGTCCCACCCGATCACGTCGAACGGGTGGTAGTCGAGCTCGTAGACCTGGAACCCGTGGTTCACCTTGAGCAGCAGCTCGTGCGAGCCCCCGGCCTCCTCGCCGTGGTACTCGAGCGTCTCGGGCGTGCGGAAATCACGGTGGTAGTAGGGCGCGTGCTCCATGAGCTGCCCGAACGAGTTGCGGTAGTCCTTGGGGATCGTGAAGTGGCCCGGCGTCTCGAGCACGAGGTGCCGTTGGGTGGAGCCTTGCGCGAGCTCGAAGCGGTAGATCGTGCCACGCGGGATGATGAGGTAGTCGCCCGGGCCGTAGGTGATCGTGCCGAACATGGTGTGCAGCACACCCTCACCCTCGTGCACGAAGATGATCTCGTCGCCCATGCCGTTGCGGTAGAAGCGCACCTGCTCGTCGGTCGGCCGCACGTACCACATGGTGATGTCGTTGTTGTAGAGGAACGGCTGGCGCCCGGAGACGGCATCCCCGCCCTCGGGGAAGTCCTTGAGGCGCAGGTGACGGTGCGCCCACTCCCGCGGCACCCACTCCTGGATGGGGCGCGGCTCGAACGGCTGCGCGTGCTTGATGCGCGCCGGCGAGTGGCGGTGGTAGAGGATCGACTCGGGCCCGTCGAAGCCCTCCAGCCCGAAGACCTCCTCGACGTAGAGCTTGCCGTCGGGCGCACGGAACTGGGTGTGTCGCTTGCGCGGCACCTCACCCATGGCGTGGTACATCGGCATGACGGTCCTCCTCGACGCGTGGGCCAGCTGCCGAGAACCTATCGCGCACCGATGGTCGCGTGCAGCGAGCCGAGCCGCTCCACGCGCAGCTCGACGCGGTCACCCGGCTGCAGCCACGCGCGATCGGGGTGCTCGAGCAGGCACCCCGTGCCGACGGTGCCCGAACCGAGGTAGTCGCCGGCCTGCAGCTCCACGTCGGCGCTCGCGACCTCCACGAGCTGCGCGAGGTCGAAGTGGATGTCGGCCAGGTTGCCCCCACCGACGCGCTCGTCGTTGACCAGCAGGTCCATCGCGAGGTTCCACCGACCACGACCGGTGCGCACGTCGGCAAGGTCTGCCAGGGGAACCAGGTGCGGCCCGAGCGACTGCGCGAAGTCCTTCGCCTTCGCCGGCCCGAGCCCCACCGCCATCTCCGGGCGCTGCAGGTCGCGCGCCGACCAGTCGCCGTAGATCGTCAGGCCGGCGATGTGGGCCTCGGCGTCGTCGGCGGCGATGTCGCGACCGGGCACCCCGATCACGAGCGCGACCTCGAGCTCGACGTCGAGCATGCGACTGGCCGCAGGACCGACGATCGTGGCCCCGTCACCGTGCACCACCGAGGGCGTCGAGTTCGTGAAGTAGAAGGTGGGTGCCAGGTACCACTCGGGCGGCACCTCCGCTCCACGCCGCGCCCGGGCGTTGCGCACGTGCTCCTCGAACGCCATGAAGTCGCGGATGCTGGTGGGCTGCGGAAGTGGGAGCTGGGCCATGCCGCGAGGCTACCGGAACCTCGGCGCCCTGCGGGGACGCGCAGACCGCCCGCCGCCCCTTGCGCACCCTTCCGCGATCGAACATGATGTGCCCCATGACGACGAATGCACCGGAGGATGCGGGCGCACACGTGGCGGCCGCTCCCTTCGACGACGTCGCCGGGCTTCGCCGACGCCACGCGGGCGCGTTCGTCGTCTGGGCCCGCCCCCTCGTGCTCGCCGTGATGGCCCTGGTGATCGCGGCCACGGCGCTCGGCCGCCCCTCCCTCCTGCAGCCCGTCGACTTCGCGGCGCTCGGCACCGCCATCGCCGTCGCGTTCGTCGGCCACGCCCTGTTGACCCGGGTCGACCGCATCCGCGTCGCGAACTGGACGATCGGCGCCGACGCGATCATCCTCGCCACCTGGGTCGCCTCCTCGCCGCACCCCGAGGAGACGACCACGATGCTCCTGTGGCCCGTGATCGCGCTCGCCTACTTCGGGTCGCCTCGCTGGTCGCTCGTGCTGGCGACCCTGACCGCCGCCGCGGCCCTCCTCGGCTCACAGCTGCTCGACACCTGGGACAGCAACCAGCTCGTGCCGCCTGCTGCCTACGTGCTCCTGTGTTCGGGCGTGTTCGTCTCGTTCGTGACACGCCAGGGGCGGCGCATCGAGGCCGTGCTCGTCGCCGGGCGCATGCGCGACCGCAGGGTGCTGGCGATGTCGCGCCGCATCCACCTGTCGGAGGAGCCCACCGAGGCGATCACCGAGCTCGCCCAGGAGGTCGGCATCGGTCTCGACGTCGATGCCACTGCGGTCGCACTGCTCGACCCCGACTGCCCCGGCGCCATCTCCGCCGTCGCCGCCTGGCGCCGCACCGGCGCGGTGCCCGAACTCGCACCGGCCGAGGTCGCCGAGGTGCTGCGCGACGCGCTCCACCCCCACCACGCCGCCATCCACGACACCTCCGGTTCCCGGCTCGTCGCAATCGACCCGGGTCGCATCGAGCCGGCCGGCGTCGCGCCACACCTCACGTCCGGTGGCGAGGCCTTCGCGGCGGTCGGGGAGCTGTTCGGGTGCTCGGGCTGCCTCCTGCTGCCGCTGACCCTGCGCGACGAGGAGATCGCGGTGCTGATCGTCGCCGGTCCCGCCGCGCTGCACTGGGAGGACGACGTGCTGCCACTGCTTCAGCCGCTCGCGCCGCAGCTCGCCGCGGGCCTCGCGCAGGTGATGCTCGTGCGGGACCAGCGCGCCGCGCTCCAGCAGCTCGAGGGTGTCGGGCGCATGCGCGACCGCCTCATCGCGAACGTCAGCCACGAACTGCGCACGCCGCTCACCTCGACCCTCGGCTTCATCGAGACCCTGCTGCGCCCCGACGTCGAGTTCGACGACGCGACCCGCGCCGAGCTCATGGAGCACGCTCGCGCCGGCGGCCACCGGCTCCTCGCACTCGTCGAGGACCTGCTCGCGCTCGGATCGATCCGCCCCGAGTCGCTGGTGCTCGCGCCGACCCCGATCGGTGCGCGCGGGCTCATCGAGGAGGCGATCGTCGGCATCGAGGTGCCCGACGGGCGCGAGCTGCGGGGCGACGTGCTGGGTGTCCACGAGCCCGAGCTGATCGTGGACCGCAACCGCATGCTGCAGGTCGTGTCGAACCTCGTGATGAACGCGGTGCAGCACGGCGCCGGGAGCATCGACGTCGTCTGCGACGCCGACGGCGGATCAGCCGTGATCGAGGTGCTCGACGACGGCGATGGCGTCGAGCCCGCGCACGTGAACGAGCTGTTCCTCCCGTTCGCGCGCTTCTCGACGCGCACCGATTCGACCGGGCTCGG
>JAOPYW010000276.1 GCA_025964405.1 Thermoleophilia bacterium
CCGACGGCGCGTGATCGTCTGACGGACGGTCGCCTGACGGTGGACGCAGCATCGGCAACACCACGAGGAAGATCGACAGTGGAATCGTGAGCGCGGCACCGAGCCAGAAGCGTGCGACGAGGGAGCGCACCACTACGAACAGCGCCGCGACGCCCAGCTGGAACGACAGGGTCGCCACCATGAAGGCAGCCCATGCGACGTAGATACCTGGGGACGCCGTGACCTCGTAGTGCTGGGGCCAGACCCTTCCGAAGAGCGCGACCGCGTTCAACACCAACGCGACGACGACGATCTGGCGGCGGAGCAGCTGACGACGCCGCTCACGTGTCGGGCGCGTGAAGACGCGATCGCGGAGGGACCGAGAACGGTCTTCGGGCTGGTCGGCGTGTGCGGCCACGGATCTCCCATCGGCATCCTGGCGGTCGAGGCGGAGGCGAAACCGATTCGATGCCCACACCGATGTACTGGCTGGACGGTAGGGACGAATCGGGAGCGGGACCTCATGAGCACTGCAATTGGCGCAGCTACGACCACGGCGAGTCACGCACAGGCGCCGAAGCGCGTGCGTGATGACGTCTCCCCCGGTGACGACTACGGCTCGGGCACCTCGCCGGGCGATGACTACGGCAGCCCCGACGCGCAGGCGAAGCACGACCTCGCCGCCGCGTTCGCGACCAAGACGCACGCCACGTCGAGCACGAGCTTCGCGGGGCAGGTCATCCGCTCCAACATCCGCCAGTTCCAGTCGAGCCTCGGCGTCGACCAGCTCACCGCATCGATCCTGACCGACGCCTACGCGACGTCGCCGACGGGCATCGAGAAGGCCGACATCCGCTCGACCTTCCGCACCATGGAGCGCACCACCCACGACGACGTCGCCGCGGCACTCCTGACGACCGCGTGGGCGACGTCGCCGCGCGACTTCACCGGCGCGACCATCCGCAGCAACTTCCACACGTTCTCCTCCACCAACGATGCGCGCACCGCGGCAGAGCTGACTCTGGCCTACGCCAGCTCGCCGAGCAACGTGTCGCGGAGTGACATCGCCACGCGCCACGCGAACTTCCAGTACGAGTCAGACGTCGACGCCTTCCCGGCGGCGCTGCTGACGGAGGCGTGGGCGCGATCGGCTGACGTCAGCCTCTCCGCGGCGAACGTCAACCGTGCCTTCGATCGGTTCGCCGCGCTGACCAACGCCGATGACGACGCCGTGGCCGAGCTCGCCAACGCGTGGGCCCAGTCGCCCGACAGCTACACGACCGCCGACGTCGCCACGACCTTCGCGTCGATGCAGCGCAACCTCGAGCCCGACACGCAGCGGCCGAACCTCACCACGATGCCGCTCGGCCTCCGCCGCGCGTTCTGATCGGCGGCTGCGACGCTGCGGCTAGCGACGCAGCAGGCGCTTGACCAGTCGCTTGCGGGCGACGACCTTGCTCCACGCGGGGCTTGATCGGCGCACGACCGAGTAGGCGTGCGGCTCGCCACCGAAGCCGCGCACGAAGCGCTCGATCGGGCGGATCATCGAGCCCTCGAAGTCGAAGCCCGTGCCCCGCTCCTGTGCGGCAAGGATCGCGTGCCACTGCAGCAGCGTCGGTGCGCCCTTGGCGCCGTCGACGTCGAGGTGGCCGTTGGCGAGGTTCCAGGTGAGGCGATCGTCGAACACGAACAGCCCGGCGCTCGCGAGGGCCCCGGTCGCGTCGTGCACGGCGAGCACGTGTCCGCGCCCGCGCTCGAGCGCCTCGGTCGCGATGCGCCCCAGCAGCTCGGCGCGCGGCACGCCCGAGCCCTGCCGCTCGAACGTGGCGGCGCAGGCGGTCAGCAGCTCATCGACGCCCGCCTCCGAGACGACGAGGCCGGCACCCTCGGCCGACGCGAGGTTGCGGCGCCGCTCGGTGCGCAGGCTCGCGCGCAGCTCCCCCTCGGTGCGGTTCGCACGGATGCGCCACGTCGTGCGGGTGGTCTGCGTGAAGTCGTGCCAGGCGAGCGGGGTCCAGTAGTCGAGCTCGGGCGCGCAGGCAGCCTCGACGTGCGCGTGGCCCGCAAGCTGCGCCGCGAGGTCGTCGAGCAGGCCGACGTCGGAGCTGACGCGGTCGGCGCCCGGTACGCCATCGGGGAGCTGGGGTCCGAGGAACGGCGTGTAGCCGGCGCCGGTTGCGACCATGCCGGCCGATTCAGCGCGCGTCACCAGCGGCCAGGCCGCGCGCGTCACGCCCTTCGAGTCGCGCATCAGGTTCGGCTGCCAGCCGCCCGGCGCGACGAGGTCGAGCCACCACGACTCGGCGAAGACCGTTCGCGTGCGCGCGGTTGCGAGGAAGGTGTCGTAGTCGGCGCGGTCGGTGCGGGAGATGGAAGGAGCGGGAGGCGTCACAGCTCAGGCAGTTCGCCGCTTGGAGGGGACGTCCTGCGGTACGAGGTTGCGGCCCCCGATGGTGAACTCGATGCCGAGCGCCTTGCAGACCGCGCCAACCGTGTTGATCTTCACGTCATGGTCACCTGATTCCAGCCGCGAGATGACGGGTTGACTGACGCCCATCGCCTCGGCGAGGTCGCGCTGTGTCCAGCCGAGGCGGGTGCGCCCTTCGAGCATCGCGTGCACGAACTCGTGCTGCGCGCGCACCTTCTCGTACTCGGCACGCGCCTCGGTGTCCTGTTCGAACAACTGCTCGTGGAGCGGTTTGCTCATGTCATCCTCTTCCATGCTCGCTGCATATCTCGCTGCTGGGTGTCCTTGCGCCCGTATGCCAGCATCCTGACGCGCTCATCGATCACCTGGAAATACAGGCGCGGCTGCTGGCCAACTCGCACCCGCAGCTCGCGAAGGCCCTGTGGCAACTCGCGAACGTGCGGCATCTCGAGGCGTCCCTGTGCTGCTAGCAGCCAGTTGAGTTCGTCCCGCACCTTCATGCGTTCGACGGGCCCCAACCGCTGGTACCACTTCACGAACTCACGTTCATCATGATGCTCGATCTCCATCGGAGCAACATAGCTTCCATGCTATCACGCGGATGTCACGATCGTCACGACTTCGTGTCGACTCCGTCGCGATCGCGTGCGGCCAGCGCAGCTTGGAATTCAGCCTCGAGCGCGGGCTCGAACGGGCGTCCCGAGCTCTCGTCGAAGTGGTCGGGGAGCTGGGCGCCGGCGCGGCGACGGATGGGCACGCCCGCCGCGTGCAGCCAGGCATCGATGCGGTCGATGGTGCCGGCCGGGTCGCTGCAGACCTCGGTGTAGGTGACGTGCATCCAGCGATCGGCGTCGAGGCGGCCGAGCTCGCGGAGGGCGACCTCGTTGATGCGGTCCGACTGCCAGACGACCTGCTGGGCCGGCGTCTCGTGGGCGTGGTTCTCGGCGCCGGCGGGGCGCGCGCTCCACCACTGGTCGGTGCCGACGTTCTTGATGCGCCCCGTGAGGATCGACCGCGCGTTCGCCTCGCGCTCCCGGCTGATGTAGATGAAACGGGCCTCGGGCAGCGCCGCCGCGATGACCGGCAGGCGCAGCGTGTTGAAGCTGTTCTTGAAGAACACCGGCGAGCCGCACGCCTCGGTCAACGCGCGCACGGCGGCACGGAACGCCCCGACACGTTCGGGCGTGGCATCGGCGTCGGTCATCTCGTGCCGGTCGCGCGGGAAGAAGCGGTACCAGTAGTTGGTGCCCTCGTGCGGCTCCCACGGCTGCTCGGTGTCGCCGTACTGCGACGTGTAGCTCGACTGCTCGTGCGACTTGGCGGCGCGTGGGTGCTCGCGGCGCTCGATGCGCGCAGCTCCCCCGGGCCACCGCATGTGCGCGTTGGCGAGCCAGCCGGCGTCGAACGCCTCGACCAGCAGCTGGAAGAAGAGCGTCGACCCCGATCGCGGTGGGCCGACGACGAAGATCGGAGCGCGATCGTCGCGCGCCGGCAGCGTCGAGCCGCGGCGCACTTCGGCGTCGTGCAGCAGGCGGTTGATCGCGGTGCGCGTGCGCGCGCGAACGAACATGAACGGTCGTGTCAGTCGCCGGGCGCTCACTGTCGCTCGATCCGCAGCATGATGCGATCGGCGCGTTCGATGGAGTCGCGCGCGCCGGCGCCGCGCTCCGCATCGGGCGCGCGCAGTTCGATCGCCTCGTCGTCGATGGAGACGACCGTGAGGTCCTGCCAGATCTCGGTGCCGTCGCGCTGCGCGAGGATGCCCACGAGGCTGCCGACCTTGAGGCCCTGCGGCACCTCGACCAAGGGTCGCAACGGGATGATCACGGTGCGGCTGCGACCGTACTCGCCGAGGTACTTCATCTCCGTGCCACCCTCCGCATCACCCGTCGCGGTGGCCTGCGGTGTCGAGCGCAGCTCCCACAGCTCGAGGTCGCAGCGGTCCTTCTGCTCGTCGGTCGCGTTCGACGGCAGGCGCCCGCGACCCTCGGCGAGCAGGCGCGCACGGATGCTGCCGTCGGAGAGCGCGGTGCGCATCGCCGACGAATCGAACTCGGGGAGCGGTGAGTCGATGGGCGGCACCACGGTGTGCTTCGCGACCACGACGTACTGCGGGTGGTAGCGCTCGATGAGCGTTCCGGCCGCCGCGACCGTGGTCTGCTCGTTGATCGAGTCGAACGCCGCCTCGGTGAGCCGGATGCGCGTCTGGATGCGCTTCGCGTCGGTCACGCCGTTCCACGTCTTGTAGTCGGCGACCACCTTCACCGGTCCGAGCGCCTGCATGCCGTACGCCGTGATCGGGTCGGTGAGCAGCACCGCGCCAGGGCGCAGCTTGGCGACCCGTGGTTGGATCGCCGAGTAGCACGCGAGGTCGTCGGAGCGCACCGACGCGGCGAGCTGGCGCGACTGCCAGCCGCCACGCTTGAGGCTGACATAGCCCGACGGGATGAGCGCGACTGACACGAGCAGCACGGCGATGCCGGTGGCCGACGCGGCGTTCCTCGTTCCAAGGGGCTGCGGGTCACGAGCTGGCCGCCCAGCGCGGCGCCAGCGCACGGCGAGCACGAGCGCGACGACGAGCCCCGCGACGGCGACGAGCGTCGGCCAGTTCCAGCCGTAGTGCGGCGGGATGTGGCGCGAGAGCGGATACCGGTACACGGCTGCGAGCACGAACAGCGCCGCGAGCGGGAGCGCGATGAGGCCGACGCCGGCGGCGCGACCACGGCGCACACGCAGGTCGGCAGCGCGGAGCCTGACTTCCTGGGTTAGCCACGAGACCGCGACCGCGAGCACGGCGATCAGCAGCACCCCGAACGGACGGGGCAGGCGCAGGCCGAGCGTGCGGCTGCCCGTCGCGTTCATGACGTCGAGGAGCTGTGGCACCAGCCCGACGGCGAGCAGCGCGAGCAGCCCACCGCCCAGCAGCGCGCGCCGCACGCCACGCAGGTGCAGCACCGCGAAGGGCAGGAGCAGCATCGCGAGCAGCCCGCCTGCGCCGAAGCCGTCGTAGTAGTGCCCAGGGCGGATGATCTCCCAGGCACCGTGGCCGACGAGGTAGTAGTCGATGCGCTGCTCGGCGGGGTCGCCGAAGTGGTCGAGCAGGAGCAAGGTCGGGAGCACGGCGATGAGTGCGACGATCGCCGGAATCGCCACGGCGCTCGCGGCCCGCAGGGCGCTGCGCACGACGTCGGTGCCCGGGCGCTCCACGAGCAGCAACCACGCGAGGAATCCGAGGCCGATGATCGCGAGGTAGACGGCGTAGTTGGCGTGCAGCACGACGTAGAGCACGCCGGCCACGGCCGCCAGAACATAGAGGCCGCGCGGCAGGGGACGGCTCGGGGTGTCGGCCGCGTCGCTGCTGCGGCCGCGGGTCGCGACGATCACGGCGATCGCGAGCAGCAGCGGCAGGAGCACGTCGATCGCGAGGTTGCCCGGCACGAACGCGTAGCCCACGCCGTCGCCCTCGAGTTCGCGGCGCGGGAACCACACGCGCAGCCACGCATACGCACCGACCGCGGCGACCTCGCCAGCCGCGCGCTGCGTGATGACCCGCCCGAGGCCGGCCGCCGCGCACGCGCCGAGCAGCACCGCGAAGGGCGCCATCGCCTCGATCACCTGGGCGGGGTCCTGGCCCGTCAGCTTCGCAACCGTGCCGAGGAGGCCCTGCCAGGTCGGCACGAGGTAGGCCGGGTTGACGCCCGATCCGACGATGCGGTCGACGCTCGCGAACGTCGCGTGCGGCAGCTCGACGATGCGCCGCGCGAGCCCGATGTGGAAGAGCACGTCGAACGCGAGCCGCGTGCGCAGCACGGCCGCGAGCAGCACCGACAGGCCGATGCCGATGAGGGTCCAGCGCTCGACGTGGTCGCGGCCGTCCGACTTGGCGTGTCCGGCCCGTCGCTGGCGCAGGTGCAGCGCCGCGAGCAGCGCAACCGTGAGCGCGCCGTGCACGGCCGCAGCCACCCACCACGGCCAGCCGAAGCTGAGGCTCGGCAGCAGCGCGAGCGTCCAGACCCCGAGCCCGAGCGCGAACCAAGCGGGCAGGGCGAGCACGGCGGGGAGTGCGAGCTGCGTCTCGAGCAGGCGCGACAGCGCCCAGCCCGGGAGGCCGACGAAGATCGCCACGGCGAAGAACGAGAGCAGCAGGTGCGCGAGCAGCTCGATCATGCGACCACCGGTCCGTCGCCGCCCGCGCCACCCGAACCCGCGCCGCGGCGTCCGCGCACGAGGTTGACGATGCGCGTGCCCTCGGCCCGGTTCACGAAGCCGGTCGCCACGAGCAGCAACGGCCAGCCCAGCGCGAGCGCGCCGCGCGTGCCCCATGACTGCCAGCCGGTGCCGGTCGGCAGCAGGTAGGCCGCGACGACTGCACCACCGACGAGCACCACCGGGCGCAGGATGCGGCCCACCTCGTACTCGACCCGGAAGACGCGCTGCGCGCGAATCAGCATGAAGACGGTCAGTGCCGTGTTGGCGAGCACGTCGGCGATCGCAGCTCCCATGACCCCCACCGCCGGCACGAGCAGCAGGTTGGCGATGAGCGACACCGCGACCGCGCCGAACGCGACGAGCACGTGCCACCCCGTGCGCTTCACGCGGCTCGCGCCGATGCCGACCAGGAAGTACGCGCCGAAGATGCCGGTGCCGAGCGCAAGCAGCGGCACGAGTTCGGCAGCCTGCGCGTAGTCAGGGGGAGCCATGAGCTGCACGACCGGGTCAGCGAGCAGGGCGAGCCCCGCGACGAGCCAGCCCATGATCGCGGCGAACCACGTGGTCACGACGGCGAAGGAGCGCTTGGCCTCGCCGTCGTCCTCGATCGAGTACGCGAAGGGCTGCCACGAGAGCTGCAGCGCGGTGACGACGAGCATCACGACACCGGCGAACTTGGCGGCCAGCGCGTAGACGCCGAGCTGGTCGAGGCCGCCGCCGAAGTGGCGGATGACCGAGCGGTCGATGAGTGTCAGTGACTGGTAGGCGACCGCCATCGGGATGGTCGGCAGCGCGAACTTGAGCATCGGCCTGAGGATCGCCCAGTCGAGGAGCGGCTTGATGAATGCGCGCTGCATCGCCATCGCGACCGGCACGAGGAAGAGGAAGCCGAGGAAGTTGCCGAGCAGCAGCCCGCGCGCGCCCCACTTGAGGTCGGTCACGAACCAGTAGGTGAGCCCGGTCGAGACCACGATGTTGGCGAGTGACACGGCGAGGAACGCCGCCGGTCGCTGCTGGATGCGGAAGGTCGCGGTGAGCGCGGAGTAGGCGATGTTGGCGAACAGCCCGAGCGCCACGACCTTGATGAGGAAGGTGTAGTCCGCGTCACCCAGGAAGAAGCTCGCGAGCGGATGCCGCAGCGCCAGCAGCAGCAGCGCCACCACGATCGCGGAGAGGTACGTCGTGGTGAGCGCCGCGCGCACGTTGCGCACGCCGCGGGTCATGCGCTCCTCGACCGGCACGTCGTAGAAGAAGCGCATCATCGCGTTCTGCAGGCCGAGCCGCGCGAACGCCGACACGAACAGGCTCAGTGTCAGCATCACCTCGGCCGTGCCGTACATCGTCGGCGTGAGGTAGCGCGTGTAGAGCGGCAGCAGCAGGAGCGCCACGATCTTCGACGCCACCGAGGCGACCCCGTAGACGGCGCTGTGCGACGCCAGCTTGAGGATGCGCGAATACATCAGCCCTGCGCGCCTTCGGGCACGTCGGAGTTGGGGAACGAGCCCGGCTTCACGAGTCCTGTGACGTTGCCGTCGGCGTCGCGCACGAGCTCGTCAGGTTCCGCATACTCGATCGAATTCTTATTCTTGATGTATCCGTTCACGTCAGCGGTGCTCGAGTCGACGCCCTTGGATGCCAGGCACGAATCGACCACTGCTTCAGCGGCGCTATCTCCCGCGCACGAGTCGATCGCGTCGGTCACCCGTTGGAGGTTCTCA
The DNA here is from genome assembly GCA_025964405.1 of Thermoleophilia bacterium. GTDB lineage: Bacteria > Actinomycetota > Thermoleophilia > Gaiellales > SKUG01 > JAGQUL01. Next base: position 8,335 of record JAOPYW010000276.1, read on the forward strand.
GTAGCGATCATCCTCTCGACCCCGTCCTGGTCCACCTTCCAGAGTCCGAACGAGTTGCAGGGCACTTCAGGCGCGTCTTTGTCGCGCGGCGGAATCTTCGACTTTCGACCGCGCGCATCGAGCGCCAACTGCCCAAAGATGTCCGGATGCGCGGCGACGAGCTCGGCGACCGCGCCACCGCTGTATCCCTGCATGTCACTGAAGCGGTCGATCGCGCGACGTGCTGCCGCGAGCCGCTTGTCAGACGCGGTCTCCTTGCCGGTGCGGTAGTGGTCGAACCAACGGGTATCGTCGGTGTTGAGCAGCAGGTAGTCGACCTTGCGCTGCTCGAGCACGAGCAGCCGGTCTGCCGTCGGCGCGGACGTGTCGAAGAAGCGATTCACCGACGCCAGGCGCTCGACGACCTTGTTGTTCTTGGTCGGCGAGTTCCAGACCTTGTAGTCACCCACGACGTAGACCGGTGCGAGCGCCATCGCCTGGAAGCTCAGGGCGGGGTCGCTCAGCACGATGCTCTGCTCGGGCAGCCGCGCGACCGCGTCGCCCACCGGGCCGTCGAGGCACGAGAGCGCACCGTTGGTGATCGGCGCGCCCAGCGCGACGTGGTTGTCGTAGATGCCCTTCTTGAACGAGGTCAGGCCGATCGGAATACCGAGGCCCAGCACCACGACCGCGAGCACGGCCAGCAGCGTGCGCGGCGATGCCAGCAGCCCGCGTCGCGCTCCCCACGTGCCCGAGTTGGGAGCGGTGAGCACCAGCTCCGTCTCGGTCGCCGGCGCAGGCTTCGGTTCGCCCGCGCGCCGTGCACGCACGCGCCGCACGAGCCGCACGATCCAGATGACGACGAGCGCGAGCCACGCCGCGTAGCCGGGCGGGTCGGGCAGGAAACTGCGATACCCCACGACGGCCCCGAGCGCGATCGCGAGCACGAGCGCGCCGCCCACGACGAGCACGCGCCGCCGCTTCGTCGTCAGTCGCTCGCTCCAGAGGTCGGCGAACATGAGCATCGACGCCGCGAACACCGGCATCAACAGCACGCCGAAGATGTGGTTGATGCGCAGGCCCACGGTGAGCGATCCGGTCGCCGCGAGCAGGTGATAGAGCGGCGGCACGAAGCACACCGTCGCCATCGCGAGGATGCCGCCCGGCACGATCGCGAACCGCGTCGAGCGCCACTTCGCGGCGACCCACGGCATCACGATGATGAGCGGCAGGCCGGTCCAACCGAGCAGGTCGAACAGGTGCCCGCCGGTGATGTGCTCCATGCCGAACGTCTTGGTGAGGTGGTAGTCGATGCGCGCTTCCTCCGGCGCGTTGCCGAAGTTGTCGAGCTGCGCGAGCAGGGGGAGCAGTGCGCCCAGGAACACGGCGCACGCCGCCGCGACCGCGCCGCCCACCACGAGCGTGCGCCGAGTGATCGCCTTCGAGAACGGCCCCGTGACGAGCCACCACGCGACATAGCCGAGCCCCACGATCGCGACGTACGGCACGTAGTTGGCGTGGAACACCACGATGAGCGCCACCATCACCACGGCGAGCGCGATGGCCGACCGGCGCACGCGCGCCACGGGCGTCCAGATACCGATCACGATCGCCGCGAACAGGATCGGAAAGACGAGTTCGAACGTGATCTGACCCGGCACCGCACCGAAGGTGATGCCGTCGCCGTCGACCTCGCGCCGCGCGTAGAACACGCGGGTCAGCGCCCACGCGAAGGCACCCAGCGGCTCGGCGCGCTCGGTCTCGAGCACGACCCGCGCGAAGCCCGCCGCAGTGAGGATCGCGAGCACGACCACGACGACCGGCATCATCTGCCACGCGACGATCGGATCGGAGCCCGTGAGCTGCCCCGTCCAGCCCACGAACGCGTGCCAGCTCGGCAACGCGTAGGTCGGGTTGGGACCGCCGTCGGAGAAGCGGTTGATGTTCGAGAAGGTCGGGTGCGCCAAGTCGATCAGCTTGCGTGACACCGACACGTGGTAGAGCCCGTCGAGCTTGATGCCGCCGCGCACGTACCACGCGATCAGGCCCGACACCGCCGCGATGATGGTCGTCGACCGGCCCCAGCCGCGCGCGACCGGCACGACCGCGTCCTCGCGCAGGCGCCGGCTCCGCACCTGCACCACGGCCAGCAGCGCGAGCGCGACCGACAGCCCCGCGTGCACGCCGATCGCGACCCACGAGTTCGTCTCGAGCACGAGCTGCACGGCGGTCGCCACCGACGCCACCGCGGCGCCGAGCATCGCGCCCGCCGGCACCGCGAGCGTGTCAGGCAGCACCGCGCGCAGGCGCAGCAGCGACACGAGTGCCGCGCCCGGAACCCCGAGCAGCACGGCGGCCGCGACGAGGATCCCGAATTGCTCGATCAGGCTGGAAGCCACGAAGCCGCCGACCTAGTTCCGTCGCAGTCGGCGCTTGATGACCCAGCCCAGCTCGCGGCCGTGCTCCTTCACGATGCGCAGCTTCACAAGGTTGACGAGGCGCTTGCCGAAGTTGGTCGTCGCGAGACCCGCAGCGTAGGCCGGGTTCACGTCGAGCGGCTCGAGGCCGCCGAGGTCGTAGCCGTGCAGCGCGAGCTCGTCGCCGGCCGCAGCCAGGTAGAGGCGCTGGTCGTGCTCGCTCATCTTGGTGCGCCACTTGCCCATGGCGGTCTGGTTGATGCCGGCCCACAGGTTCGAGAACCACTGCTGCTGGTCCTTCTGCAGCTTCGTGATGTCGGTCTTCTCGACGTGGAGCATGTCGTCCTCGTACGGGATGCCGAGGAACTCCGACACGCGGCGCACCTCGACCTCGGGCTGCGTCACGAGGTCCTCGTAGCGCACGAGCACCACGCGGTCGGGCAGCTCGGCCCGCGCCTCGGCGCCCTTGCGGATGCACGACGCCCAGCGCTTGCCGGTGGCGTACGGGTTGTTGCCGCCGAAGGGCAGCCCCATGATCGAGAGCGCCACGTCGCGGCCGTCGCGCACGAGCTCCACGAACTTCGCATCGGGGAAGATCTCGAGCAGGTGGTCGATGTGATCGATGTGCGGCGGCGTCTTGTCGGCCCACCACGTCTTGCCGTGGCGCTGCATGTAGTTGATGAACGGCTGCTCGACGCCCCAGCGGAAGGCATCCTCGTGGCTCAGGCCGGCGGGCGGCAGCTGCGGCGCGCCCTCGAGCTCCCAGAGCTGCACGCGCGGGTGGGCCCAGACGCGCTTCGTGAACTCGACGGCGGCGTCGTGGTCGCTCAGCTTGCCGCTGCGCAGCACGGGCAGGAAATCGGTGATGAACATCGTCTCCGGCGGCACGGCGGGGCCGGCCGACGCGCGGTCGAGGATGAGCCGCAGCATGGTCGTGCCGCTGCGGTCGGAGCCGACGATGAAGAACGGGGCGCGCGATGCGATCACGGCGCCGCCTGAGTCGCGGATCGGCTCGGCTGCCGTCGGGGTGTTGGTCTCGGTCGTGTCGGTGGTCACGTGGATCAGGTCCTTTGTGTTGCGAGCGCGGCGTCGCGCGATTCGGTGGGAGCGGTGGAGACCAGGCGGATCGTGCTGCCGCGCACGGCGAACATGAGCGACCCTCCGGTCGGAATGCGGAACTGCCAGTCGGGCGTCACCTGGCCCGCGACCCGCAGCACGGCGAGCCGGAGCATGACCCCGTGCGAGACGGCGGCGACGGTGCCGCCCGGGTGCTCGGCCGCGATCTGCTGCATCGCGCGCACGACGCGGTCGGCGGCTGCGGTCAGCGACTCGCCGCCGGGGCAGTGGGCCGCCTCGGGGTCGTTGCGGTAGAGCTCCCACGCGGCCGGGTCGACGGCCGCCGACTCCTCGGCGGTGAGCCCTTCCCAGCGGCCGTAGTCGAGGTTCGTGAGCAGCTCCATCGCCTGCACGTCCTCGACGTCGGAAGCTGCGGCGATCGCCGTGCCGACCTCGAGCGCGCGACTCAGGGGGCTCGCGTAGACCGCGGTCACACCCGTCATCGAGAGCGTGCGCCCTGCGGCGATCGCCTCCCGGCGCCCCACGTCGTTCAGCGGCACGTCGCGACGACCTCGAAACCGCACCTCGCGGTTGAGGACGGTCTGCCCGTGGCGGACGAGGTGGATGATGCACGAGGCATCGCTGGGCGGGGTCATCGTTCGACTTTCGGCTGCACGTTCAGGGGAGGAAGCGCAGCAGGGATTCTACGTGAAGTCAGGTTTCGAGGCGCCACGCCGGAATCGACGCGCGGTAGCCGATCGCGGCCTCACGGGCGGTGTGGGCGACCCCGCCCTCCTCGCGTACGCGCACGAGCAGGCGTCGATACAGGCGCGTCCACGCTCCGGTCTCGACCGTGCAGAGGCGATCATTGTGGAGCAGCACGCTGGCCGACCCGCCGACGCGGCGCACCGCGTCGACGATGCGACCGAGCAGTTCCTCGCCCTCGGTACGCGGGTCGAGGTCGAGGTGCCGGGCGTCGAGTGAGGCGTCCATGAACGCGAGCGGCAGCACGACGAGGTCGAGGGTGCGCCCCTCCTCGTGGTGCCAGGCGCGATACGGGTGCGCGGTGCCGGCGCGGAAGCCCGGCTGCTCGGCGTAGCCGAGGGTGGCGTCGCTCGTGATGCCGGCGCCTGCGAGCTCGGGCCAGGCGTCGGTCGGTCGGTGGCGCAGGTAGTGGTAGCGGTGGTCGTGCACGGCGCCGCCGGCGAGCGCCTCGAGCTGCGCGCGCTCCGATGCGATGCGGCCGTCGGTCACCGAGGCGGTGTAGCTGCCATGCAGGCCGACGGTGCCGGCCCCGGCCGGACGGCTGTCGCCCGACCCCACGCCAGGCGTGCTCGCGTCAACGCCCCGACGCGGCCGTTCGCTGCGCCGACGCCTCCGCTGCGTGCCCTCCACGAGCCGCGCGACGTACCGGTCGCGACCGAGTTCGTGGGCCTCGACATCGCCGTCCTCGGGCGCGTGGAAGTCGGAGAGCACGTAACTCGTCGAGCGCGCGCCGACGCTCGCCTCGAGCCTCCGGATGCGGTGCGCATTGCACCACGGGTCGTCCTTGCGCAGGCGCCAGTAGGGCACCGCGGCAAGCGCGCCGAGTCCGAGCACGGCGTCGCCGATGCGGCCGGCCTGCAGGTTGCGGGCGGCGGCCTTCGCGGCGCGACGCACCCCGCGCCGCGTCCAGCGCCACGTGAGGTCGATGTCGTGGGTCGGCACGATCGACCAGCGCGGGCGCGCCGGATCGAGCTGCACCACGAACGCCGCGTCGATGTCGAGGCCCAGGGCCATGTCGTCGACCGGGATGGCGAGCGGATCACCACGGCGCGCGAGTGCAGAGCTCCCGTACGTGAAGCGTCCGTGCGCGTCGAAGGCCTCGGGCGGCGCGAGCAGCTCCTCCACCCGCGCGAGCCACCAGAAGGTGAAGGCGAGCGGGTCGGCGGCCGCGTCGGGCTCGACGTCCCACGCGAACTGCCACGCATCGGCGTCGCGGGCGAAGGTCAGGTCAGCGGCCTCGGGGGTCGCGGCGAGCTCCCAGTCGCGCACGCCGGTGCGAGCGAGGAGCGCTTCG
>JAOPYW010000298.1 GCA_025964405.1 Thermoleophilia bacterium
CATGGTCCGAATCCCCCGCTTGCTCGCGCTCGCACTGGCGCTCCTGGTCTTCGCCCCGACGGCGTCGGCGCTCGCGTGCCCGCCGATCCCGATCCGCACGATCGGTGCGATCAAGGCGGTGAAGAAGGACCTGCGCTATCCCACCTACAAGAAGGTGCCCCGCGCGCAGTGGAAGCTCGACGACACCTGGTACACGGTCAAGCCGCGCATGGCGCAGTGGGTGAAGCTCAAGAACGGCCTGCTCTTCTACGGGGTGTCGTTCTCGACCCAGGTTACGCCGAGCATCGACGCCTACGCTCCCGAAGACCTCAACTGGCTGTACATCGACGACTCCGATCCCGACACCCAGACCTGCCAGATGATCGGGCAGAGCGCTTGGCAGGAGCCGAAGATCTGGATCAAGGAGACCGCCAAGACGATCCGTTTCGCCGCGGGCGCCCAGCACACGATCGGCGATCGTCGCGGGTGCGTGCTCGGGCCGGAGGGCGGCACGCGCGACTGCCCGATCCTCACGCGCACCGTGCAGCGGCTCAAGAAGCCGGTCGGCAACCGCACGATCATCTTCGAGAGCTTCACGTAGGGCGAGGCTGACGCACGGCGTGCCGCGCGAGGCCGCGCTCGCGCGCTGACCTCGGTGCCTGTCAGGCCGGCGTCGGCGCGAGCCACGCCGCAGCCTCGAGCGCCGCGTACGTGATGATCACGTCGGCGCCCGCGCGCTTCATGCCGAGCAGCGTCTCGAGCTGCACGTTGCGCTCGTCGATCCAGCCCCGCTCGGCCGCGGCCTTGACCATGGCGTACTCGCCGCTCACGTTGTAGGCGACGAGCGGCAGCTCGGTGGCCTGGCGCACGCGGTAGAGGATGTCGAGGTAGGCGAGCGCCGGCTTGACCATGAGCATGTCGGCGCCCTCGTCGGCGTCGGCCACGCTCTCGCGCACGGCCTCGCGGCCGTTCGCAGGGTCCATCTGGTACGACTTGCGGTCGCCCGACTGCGGCGTCGAATCCGCTGCTTCGCGGAAGGGCCCGTAGTAGGAGCTCGCGAACTTCGTGGAGTAGGCGAGCAGCGTCACGTCGCTGAACCCCTCCTCGTCGAGCCCCGCGCGCATGGCGGCGATGCGGCCGTCCATCATGTCGCTCGGTGCCACGACGTCGGCGCCCGCGCGGGCGTGGCTGACGGCGACGCGCGTGAGCAGCTCCACCGACTCGTCGTTGTGCACGGTGCCGTCGGCGTGCAGCACGCCGCAGTGTCCCGAACTCGTGTAGTGGCACAGGCACACGTCGGTCGCGATCACGAGCTCCGGCACGGCGTCGCGGATCGCGCGCACCGCGAGCTGCACGATGCCCTCGTCGTCCCACGCCTCGGAGCCGAGCTCGTCCTTGCCGGCCGGGATGCCGAACAGCAGCACGCCGCCGAGCCCCGCCGCGTGTGCCTCGCGTGCCTTGGCGACCGCGCGATCGATCGTCATGCGTCCGTGGCCCGGGATGCCGTCGAACGGCTCGTATGTGTCGTGCCCGTGGATCACGAACATCGGCAGCAGGAAATCCCCCGCGTCGAGGCGCGTCTCGCGAACGAGGTCGCGGAGGGCGCCGGTGCGGCGGAGGCGTCGGAGGCGCGTGGCGGGAAAGGTCATGCGGTCATCGTATCCCGCGCCGGGCCACCGAGGGCCAGCGGCCCGCTCGCGAGGGGCCACCCGGCGCTCCCGGCGTCTTCATCGAACCTTCATCCGGGGATGGTTGGGTGATCGCCCATGCAGCTCACCCCGCTCACAGCCCCCGTGCTCGCCCGACCCGTCGACGTCGCCGTCGATGGAGGGCTGACGCTCGCCGCGAAGGGACCCGACGGCAACCCGTGGGTCTCGGGGGCCTCGGGCGTCGCGGCGGTCGGCGGCGCGAGCTGGGTGGTCAGCGACTCCTCGGCGCAGCCCGCGCGCTTCGGCGACTGGGCCGCCCCCGGCGCCGTGCAGCCCGGACTGCCCGCCCGCGAGAAGCGCTACGACCTCGAGTCGATCACCCCGCTCACGCGCGACGCAGCGGGTGGCGTGACCCTCCTGTCGCTCGGATCGGGATCGAAGAAGTCGCGCGCGGTCGGCCTGGCGCAGCTCGTCGATTCGCGCGGCGTCGCCACGGGCACACCGCAGGCCCTCGACGTCGCGCCGCTCTACGAACGCCTGCGCGGCCTGGTCGACGGCGAACTCAACATCGAAGGTGCCACCGTGCGGCACGGGCTCGCCGGCGCCGAACTCCTCCTCTTCAACCGCGCAGCGACGGGCGGCGATGCGAGCCGGGTGTTCGTGCTCGACGGCGACGCCTTCGTCGATGCGATCCGTACGGGCGCCGCCGTGTCATCGAGCGCGCTGCGCTCCAGTCGCGCGGTCGACCTCGGACAGCTCGCGAACGGCGCGCACCTCGCCTTCTCCGATGCTCGGGCGCTCGCCGACGGTCGCATCCTCTTCTCGGCGAGTTCCGAGCGCAGCGAACCCGACCGTGACGGCGCCATCTCGGGCTCGGCGATCGGCTTCCTCGACCGCGACCTCACGCTGGGGGAGCTGCGTCCGCTGGCGGGCCCGCCGCGCAAGGTGGAAGGCATCGTGCTCGCCCGCGACCTCGACCCTGCGGCGCCGGCCGACCGCGTGGTCATGGTGACCGACGGCGACGATCCGACCGTGCCCGGGGAGCGGCTCCACGCCGACCTCGGAACACCGCTCGGTTGAGCCTGCGATACGTACCGTCCGGAAAGCCTCCGACCTCTCAAGCAGGGCTGGTCGCACGCCGATAATTCCCGAGTGCGTCGTGCCCACTCCATCCTGTGCCTGCTCCTGCTGATGCTGTGCGCGGTCGTGGCGTCGGCGCAGCCCTCGAGTGGCGCCTCGACGTCGAATTCGGTGGTCAGCGCTGCGGTGTTGACGGCGACGTCCCTCGACCTGACCGGGTGCACCGCACCGGGCGCCACGAACTTCGGTGGCATCACGCCCGCGACGGCCGCGATGACCACACCGTGCGCCGTGCAGTTCGGTTCCTCGAACGGCGCGGCACTCCTCAGCATCTCGCAACGCGATCGATCGGGCACGGCGATGTCCCGCCCCACAGACGACGTGTGGACGGTGCATGCCGGCGCACCGACCTACCGCGCCGCCTACGCCTCGGATGCGACCCACGTCTGGATCGCCGGTGCCCGCGTCGCGTCGTCCGATCCGACGCCGCTCCTCGCCAGCACCGACGGCGGCAGCACCTGGACGCAGCAGTCCCCGTGCCTGGCGGGCATGCGCATCAACTCGATCAACGGGTGGTCGAACACGGAGCTCATCGCCGTCGGGTCGCGGGTGTGTCGCACGACCGACGGTGGGGCCACCTGGACCACCGTGACGACCGGGCAGACCTTCAACACCTCGGCGTCGCGCGCCAACGTGTCGCCGGGCACCAACGTGGCCTGGCTCAACACGAACTCCAGTGGGCGCCTGATGCGCAGCGCCGACCGCGGCGTGACGTGGTCGACGATCAACGTCGCCGGGGTAGCGGGCATCTTCAGCGAGGTCGTCGGGCTCACCGCGACCTCGGCTGTCGCGTTCCGCGTCGAGAGCGAGCCCGGACCCACCAAGGCGCTCTACGCGTGGAGCACCACCGACTCGGGCGTGAACTGGACCAAGACCCTGATCGTCAGCACCGCGACGCTCAACACGGGCTTCCAGGATGCGGCCGTGGGCACCAGCGGTCGCATCATCGTGACGGGCCACGGCGGCATCGGTACGCGCAGCTCCGACGACGGTGGCCTCACGTGGACGTCGCGGTCGAGCCAGCGGTACTGGATCTCCAACCTGTCGGGCACGACCTGGATCGCGGCCTCGCGCTTCGATGCGCCGCGTCGGTCGACCGACGACGGCGCGACCTGGAGCACGATCGCGATGGGTGGGAGCGCGCGCGACAGTGCCTACGCCACGAGCAACGGCTTCGGGGCCGGCTCGGCCCTGATGGTCGGCGAGAGTGGCACGATCATGCGCAGCACCGACAGCGGCGCGACCTGGTCGAGCGCGTCGACCGTGCGTCCGAGCTACCGCGCCGTGTTCGCGTTCGACCGGAGCCACTTCGCGGCGCTCGACGACTCCGGCGGCGGCATCGTGACGAGCGACGCCGGTACCTCCTTCACACCCGTCACTTCGTGCGGCGGGGTCGGCATCAGGGCCGGTGTCGCCACCGGCGCGACGACCGGGGTGGCAGTGGGAGTCGGTGGAGCGATCTGCCGAAGCATCGATGCCGGTGCGACATGGCAGGCGCAGCCGAGTGGCACCGCCGTGACCCTCTCCACGCTCACTCGGGCGGCCGGCAACGGCGACCTGTTCGCCGCGGGCGGAACCGGCACGCTGCTGCGATCGCGTGACGACGGCCGCACCTGGACGCCGCTCACGTTGTCGGCTCCCGCGACCGTGGTGTCGATCGGTGCGAACGCGACGGGGTCGACCCTCGCGATCGGCGTGGTCGCCGTCGCCACGGTGTTGGTGTCGACCGACGGCGGAATGACGTGGAGCACGCGCTCGACGGGCACCACCACGTCGCCGACCGCAGTCGCGGTCGCGCCGTCGGGCACCATCCTCGTGGGCCACAACCGCGACGACGTGCTCAACGACGCTCCGGTACGCCGAAGCGTCGACGGCGGCGTCACCTGGACCACGGCGGGGCAGGTGCAGGGCGACGAGATCCGCGCGATCGTGTTCGCGAGTGACACGCGCGTGCGGCTCATCGATGAGTACGGCGACTCCCTGCTGAGCGACGACGGCGGCGCGACAGCGACGCAGGCGAGCACGATCGGTACGGTCACCTCCCCCATCGCGATCGACATCCTCGACAGCGGCACGAGCCTCGTCGCCGGCGACGGCAGCATGGTCGCCTCGAGCGTGACCGGACCGGGCGTGCCCGACGTGGGCGGCGGCACGAACCTGCAGTCGGCTTCAGGGGCGTTCGGCGCATGCCTCGAGGGCATCACGGGTCCGGCAGCGGCGAGCTGGTCGGCGGCGGGCACCTGCAACGTACTGACGCCGGCGCACTGGCACGGTATCCCCCTGACCGCAGCCGACCCGCTCGCGGAGGTCGCGCGCATGGCTGCGGCCGGCACGTCGACCGCGAACCTCCGGTTCGGCTTCCGTGCGGCCACGACGACCGCGACGGGTGCGTACGAGGCCGAACTCACGTTCACCGTGCTGGCTCCGTGACTAGGCCAGGCGGCGGAGCAGGCGCGTCGCCGCCGCCGACGACACCACCGCGATGCCGAGCAGTGCACCGCCGGAGCGCAGCACCTCGCCCCACGGGTCGGCGTCGAACAGCGTCGCGTTGAACAACGTGCGGGCCGGCGAGATCGGGAAGGCTCCCTCGACCCACGCCGCAGGTCCGTGGAGGCCGACGAGCGCGAGCGGCACCAGTGGCAGCACGAGCAGGATGGCCGCGAGCGTAGCCGTGCGCGCGTCGCGCGTCAGCACCGCGATGAGGGCTCCCAGGCCCGAGCAGGCGGCGCTCGTCAGCACGACCGCTGCGAGCAGCAGCGGCAGGCGCGCCCACGCCTGCGGCGCGAGGATGCCGTAGATGACGAACAGGCCGGCCGTGAAGGCGACCGCGAGCACCGCACCGACGACCAGCTTGCCGAGCACGATCGACCGCGCCGATGCGAGGCCACGGAGCAGGCGCCCGAGCACCGCCTCGTCACGTTCGCCGGCGAGCGACGCCGCGACGAGCACGATGCACACGAACGAGATGACGAGCGCGAGCGCGAAGCCGAGCGCCTGTGCCGTCAGCAGGGGGCTCTTGCCCTGCTCTCGCTGCACCGACAGGCGCACGGGTGCGGCCGCTGCCTCGAGCGCATTGTCGGCGAGCCCGATCGCCTGCGCGGCGAGGCGCGCGAACTCGATCGTGTCGTCGAGCTGCGCGATGACCTCGGGATCGCCGCCCGCTGCAGCGAGGTCGGCCCGCGCCCGGTCGAGCACGTCGGCTGCGGGGCGCAACCCCTGCAGGTCGAAGTCCTCGCCCGCAACGGCGACCTCGCCGCCGGTCACGAGCGCATCGAGGTAGGCGCGATTGGCGTCGATGAGCGCGTCGCTGATCGCGAGGTTGATGTTGTAGATGATGCCGCGCATGCGCTGCGCGACGACTGCTCCGACCGGACTGTCGCCGGTCTCGAAGATGAGCTTCGCGCCCGACAGCTGGGTCTGCAGTCGCGCGACCGTCCCCTGGGGCACGATGAGCACCCCGGCGACCTGGCCCTCCTCGAGCATGCGCTCCGCCTCGGCGCGGTTCGTCTCCACGACCTCGACGCCGTTGTCCTCGGCGCGGTGCACGTACTGCGACACGCTGAACCTGTCGGTGCCGATGCGCACGACGTCGCCGCTCTTGTCCTCGTTCACGAAGGCCACGCTGGGTGGGCCCTGCTTGAGCAGCACCGCGCCGAGGATGCCCGCGATCAGCAGCGGATAGATGATCAGCATCGCCACGAGCCCCCGCGTGCGCAGGAGCATGCGGAGGTCCTTGCCGGCCAGCAGGAGCGACGTGCGCAGCATCAGCGGGCCACCTGCGGTTCGGCGGCCCACAGGCGCAGCAGTCCGCGCGAGATCGGGTCGTCGAGCCCGAGTGTCTCGTCGAGCGCGACGCCGGGTGCCGCGTCGGCGATGCCCCCGATCGAGCCCGAGTAGGCGACGCGTCCGTCGACGAGCACGACCGCGCGGTCGACCGACATCGCCTCCTCGAGCGAGTGGGTCGAGACGAGCACGGAGCAGCCCGCGTCGGCGCGCTGGCGCAGCACGTGGAACATCGCTGCGCGGTGTTCGAGGTCGACGCCGGTCGTGGGCTCGTCGAGCACGAGCAGTCGCGGGTCGCCGAGGAGCCCGACGGCGACGTTGAGTCGCTGGCGGAGTCCGCCCGACAGGTCACTGCCGGGGGTGTCGAGCCACGGATCGAGCTGCGCGGCGTGCGCGGTGGTCGCGGCGATCTCCTCCGCGTCACCCGGGAGTTCGAGCAGGCGCGCGAAGAGTCGCAGGTTCTCCCGCACGGTCAGCCGTTGGTAGACGGCGCCGCCCTGCGGGACCCAACCGATCGACTGCGCCGCCGGAACGCGCGTCGTGCCGGCGTCGGGCGCGACGAGCCCGACCAGCAGCTTCATGAGCGTCGTCTTGCCGGCGCCGTTCGGGCCGAGGAGTGCGACGACCTCCCCACTGCGCAGCTCGAGGTCGACTCCGCGGAGCACGCCCCGGGTGCGGTAGGCGTACTCGAGGCCGCGCGCTTCGACCACCGGCTCAGTCATGGGAGGGCTCGTCGTCGCTCGCGGCCGGGCCGTCGACGCTCTCGTGGCTGCGGCTCAGCGGCATGCGGTTGGGCAGCAGCCCACGCAGCCGTGCGCGCACGGCGGCTCGTCGGTGTCCGTCGCCGAAGCGCACGGAGTTGCCCTCGAGTGCATCGCTCGCGCGTTCGCTCACCGAGGTGCCGCCCGGCAGGCCGGCCACGTCTATCGCGGGCGTGAACGCCCCGAACTTCACGCGCTCGCGGATGAACATCACGATCTCGCGCCCCACCGCCAGCAGCGGCAGCGCCAGGAGCAGGCCACCGATGCCGAGCATCTGGGCGCCCGCGAGCACCCCGAAGATCACGAGCAGGGGATGCACCGCGATCGCAGCTCCCATCAGCTTCGGGATGACGATGTGCCCCTCGATCTGATGGAGCAGCAGGAAGAGGATCGTCACTGCGAGCGCCGGACCGATGCCGTCGAACGACGCGGTGATGATCACGGGGATGGCGCCGAGCACGGGCCCGATCGACGGCGCGAACTCGGTGATGGCCACGATGACGCCGAAGAGGATCGCGTACTGGTCGCCTGCATCCCAGACCCCGGTCTTGCCGAAGATGAACAGGGCCAGCGAGGCGCTCGCGCCCATGACGATCGAGGCCAAGGTCTGCCCGATCGCGTACCGCAGCAGCGAGCGCTGGATGCGTCCGTGGAGCTGGTCGATGCCGCTGGATGCCGGGAGCACCGAGCTGAAGAAGCGGCCGATGCGCGGCGCGTCGAGCAGCATGTAGATGGTGATGACGATGACCAGGATGAGGTTGAACGCAGCCTCGGCGATGAACGTCACGAGCTCGCGACCGACGTCGAGCGCTGACCTGCTGAGCTCCGTCGAGCGCTCCTCGAGCTGGCCGACGAAGCGCTCACCCTGGTCGCGCAGGTCGATGTTCCAGCCGCGGTCGTCGATGAAGCCCTGCACGTCGTCGAGGTGCTGGAGCGACGACTCCCCGATCGAGTTCGCGTTCGAGCGGATGTCGGCGGCCTGGTCGGCGGCGAAGTTGACGGCGGCGATGAGCAGCGCGGTGACGATCGCCGCGAACAGGCCGAACACGAGCAGCACGCTCAGCAGGCGGGGGATTCCCGAGGCCGCCAGCGATCGCACGACCGGTGCGAGCAGCAACGAGATGAGCGCGGCGATGAGGAAGACGAGGATGGCGTGGCTCGCCGCCTGCGCGAACAGGTAGGTGAACACGGCGACGACTGGCAGGCCGACCATCTGCACCCACGGCGGGATGGTCATGCGAGTGGCGGCGGCGTCGACCTCGACACGCACCGAGGGCGGGGTGGTTGCTGCGTCGCGCGGGGAGGCGGGGTCGTCAGTCACCCGGGCATGCTACCCCGCGACGCCCGTGGGCGGCCGCTCGGGTG
>JAOPYW010000317.1 GCA_025964405.1 Thermoleophilia bacterium
CCGCGCCGCGGCGAGCCGCACGCCGAGCGCATCGCGCTCGACGATTTCCCCGGCGAGGTGCCGGCCGACGCGACGCTCTACGTGTCGCTCGAGCCATGCAACCACACCGGGAGCCAGCCGCCCTGCACCGACCTCATCCTCGCGCGGAACATCCGTCGCGTGGTCTACGCAAGCGGCGACCCCAACCCGATCACCTCGGGCATGGGCCCGCGTCGCCTCGTCGACGCCGGGGTCGCCGTGCTGCGCGGGCCGAGCGACCTCGAGCGCGCTGCGCTGCAGCAGAACGCCGGGTTCCACTCGCTGCACCTGCGCGGCCGGCCGTACGTGCTCGCCAAGTGGGCGATGACGCGCAACGGGCGGGTCACGACCGGCGACCCCGACCGGCGTTGGATCAGTGGGGAGGAGAGCCGCTCCTTCGTGCACTACCTCCGCGCCGGATCGGGCGCGGTGGCGGTCGGCATCGGCACGGTGCTCGCCGACGACCCGATGCTCGACGTGCGGGGGCCGATCGCGAACCGCACCCCGGTTCCGCCGACGCGGGTGGTCTACGACCGCAGCCTGCAGCTCCCCCTGACCTCGCGCCTCGTCGCGACCGCCGCCGACGCGCCGGTGCTCGTCATCGCCGCGCACGACGCCGCGCCCGAACGTGAGCTCGCGCTTCGCGCGGCCGGGGTCGACGTGTGGCGCGCCGATGCGCCCGAGCCCGGTGCACCGTGCCTGCTCGCCGCGAGCCTGATGGAGCTCGCGCGTCGCGGCGTGCAGGACGTGCTGCTCGAGGCCGGACCGCGACTCATCGCAGCCTTCGCCGCGGCCGACCTCGTCGATTCGTTGCTCGCGTTCGTCGCGCCGTTCGACGCGCCGAGCGACCAGCCGGGATTCGACCTCGACAACCCGCTCGTCGAGGCGGTGTTCGCGACCGAGCCGATCGCGAGTGGCGACGATGCGCAGTACGCGGCGCTCGTGCACTCGGCCTGGGAGTTTCCCGGCGCGCGCCCCGACTGACGGGGCGCCGCACGACGACCTGCACACGAAGAAGGCGCGACCCCGGCTGGACAGGCCGGGGTCGCTGGTTCTTGCGGGACGAACCCGGGCGGCCTGGACGAGCTACCCGGTATGCGCGATCAGCCTGGACGGGCCGACCGGTGTGGACGAGACGCAATCAGGCGGACGACCTGAAAGCGCGGTATGGATGTCTAGCGGGACGTTGCGCGTTGTGTGAAGGCTTTCCGCTCGCGGCCCGGAGGCCGCTTGCGGTATGCGGGTCTCGCGTTCGTGGCGTTGACCGTCGTGGTGAACTGGGGCGGCGTCTCCCCGGCTCGACGATCCGAACTCGATTCCCTCGTGCGTGGCTCCTCGATACTCTCCGGTGGCGGCTGCTCACTCCGGTCGGCGAAAACCGGAAACTCGTGTGGCGCCTGCGGAAGGCTTTCCTTGCTTCCGGCTACCCGGTGGAAAGCATCTCGTTGCCTTGCTCCATCAAGGTACGACGCGCCGTCAAGCGCCGGACTGGATGAACTACCTAGGTTTGCGACCACCACCTAGGTAGGTGCTTCGGGGGAGCGTTCGGACGGCTGTCGGGGGAGCTGGAACCGGCTTCGTAGCGTGGTTCGTGTCGGAGGTCGTGTGCCCACTTGCACGCCCACTCGCGCGCCTTCGGCGCGCAGTGTGCATCGAGTGTTACGTGGGAGTCGGAATTCGGCGCTCATGTAACACTCGCGCTCGAAAGGTGCAGGGGGAGTAGGGGAAGCTCATGCCGTGCCGGCCCGGCCTTGCAACCCCGCCCCGCCTCGCAGAAGCGCCCCACACCGGGACGGGTGCGGGGCGCGATAGTTCTGCGGACGTTGGTGGCGGGCCGGGACGAATCGGCGTGTGCCACCTATGTAGGACGTACTCGGCACTTCGATCGGGACGGATCGTGTGGACGGTGCCGGTCAGTGGAGTGCGGGACAAGCGCTCCCTGTGCCTCCACTATGCGATGGGGGCTGGATCCACGGATGGGTGCAACTACCTAGGTTTGTGCGCGCCCTGCGTCTTCTTGCACAAAAAGCTTCCTGAGCAGGGATAACGTCTCGTGGTGGCGGGTTTCGGGGATGGTTCGGGGTCGCTGCTCCCCAGCGATCCGTGGGAAGAAACCACCATCTGATGCGGTTTCGTAGCCCTGCGTCGGTGGGAGAACAGCATGGCTACGACCGAACGCCCGGTCGGTCGAACCGCACAAGGAGCCCCACCATGGAAGACCTCACGCTTGCCCTCATCACGCTGACGTCGTTCGTGCTGCTCTTCGTGGTCGCCATCTTCGCCGACCGTGCCGGTATCGACGCCGAGGAGCAGGTCGTGGCGTCGACGGGCGAGCCGATCCGCATCCCGGTCGAGGATTCCGCCGTGCTCAACACCACCCGGGTCGACGCCGACGTCGCCTGACGCCGTCGGTGCGTCACCCGGCGCGTCGCTCGGTGCGTTCGCGTCGTCTGCCATGATGCCGCCATGTTCACCGGCATCATCAATTCACTCGGCGCCGTCGTCGCCGTCAGCTCCACCAACCTCACGATCGATGCGCCCGGCGTCGTCGAGGAACTCGGAGCCTCGATCGCGATCGACGGCTGCTGCCTGACCGTCACCTCGCACGCTGCCGCGCCCGCCGACCTGCCGCTCGCACCCGGGGGAACGCCGGTCGCGACCACCCGCTACACCTTCGACATCCTGCCCGAGACCGTCTCGCACACGCGCATCAGGGAGCTCGCGCCCGGCGCTCCCGTGAACCTGGAACCGGCGCTGCGGGCCGGCCAGCCCCTCGGCGGGCACATGGTGCAGGGCCACGTCGACGGGGTCGGGCACCTGCGCTCGCGGCGTGCGGCCAGCGACGGCATCGCGGTCGACATCTGGATCGACCTGCCCGCAGACATCCTCGCGCTGTGCATCGATCGCGGTTCGATCACGATCAACGGCATCTCGCTCACGGTGATGGAGCTGGATGCGGGCGGCATCAGGGTGCAGCTGATTCCCGAGACGCAGCAGCGCACGAACCTCGGAACCCTCGCCGCCGGGGCCCAGGTGAACCTCGAAGCCGACGTGATAGCGCGCTACGTCGCGCGCCTGCTGGCCGCGAAGGGATAGAATCACGCGGAATGTCCCACCGGGCTCGATGGCGTACGCGCGACCTCCCTTGTCGCAGCTGCACGCCGCCCACGAAGCAAGGCTAGGCAAGCGCATGTCGCAGGAAACCCCGTTCGCGTCCATCGAGGCCGCCATCGAAGACTTTCGAGCAGGCCGCATGGTCGTCATCGTCGACGACGAGGACCGCGAGAACGAGGGCGACGTCTGCGTCGCCGCCGAGCACATCACCGAGGAGCAGATCACGTTCATGGCGATCGAGGCCCGCGGCCTGATCTGCCTGACGATGGCTCCGGAGCGCATCGACCAGCTCGCCCTGCCGCTGCAGGCGCCGAACAACAAGGCCGGTTTCGAGACCGCCTTCACCGTGTCGATCGAGGCCGCCGAGGGTGTCACCACCGGCATCAGCGCCTACGACCGCGCCCACACGATTCGCGTCGCCGCCAAGCCCGACGCCAAGCCGAGTGACCTCGATCGCCCGGGCCACGTCTTCCCGCTGCGCGCGAAGCCGAATGGCGTGCTCGAGCGCATGGGCCAGACCGAGGGATCGGTCGACCTGTCGAAGCTCGCCGGCCTGCAGCCTGCGGCCGTGATCTGCGAGGTCATGAACGACGACGGCTCGATGGCCCGCGTCTCCGACCTCATCGGCTTCTGCGAGAAGCACCAGCTCAACATGATCTCGATCAAGGACATGATCGAGTACCGCCGCCGCACCGAGACCCAGGTCGAGCGGGTCGCCGAGACCGTCGTGCCGACCTCGCACGGCGACTTCAACACGTTCGGCTACCGCGACCTCGTCGACGGCACGCAGTACGTCGCCCTCACCAAGGGTGACGTGCAGCGCGACGACGTGATCGTGCGCGTGCACAGCTCCTGCGTCACCGGCGACGTGTTCGGCAGCCAGCGCTGCGACTGCGGCGAGCAGCTCGAGCAGTCGCTCGCACTCATCCAGCGTGAGGGTGGCGTGCTCGTCTACCTCGAGCAGGAAGGTCGCGGCATCGGCATCGTCGAGAAGCTCCGCGCCTACGAGCTGCAGGACCAGGGCTACGACACGCTCGACGCCAACACCAAGCTCGGCCATGCGGTCGACACGCGCGACTACTACGCCGCGTCGCAGATCCTGCGCGACCTGGGCGTGAAGAGCATCAAGCTCCTCACGAACAACCCCGACAAGGTCACGAGCCTCACCAAGTACGGCACGGTCGTCACCGAGCGCGTCGCGCTCGAGACGACGCCCAACGGCACGAACGTCGACTACCTGCGCACGAAGCGCGATCGCCTCGGCCACCTGCTCAACGCCGACCTCGGCGCTGCGGCGAAGGCCGACGCGCGCGCGACCGCCGGCGCCGGCGCGCACTGATCGTGGCACTCGACGGGCACGAGCACGCACCTGCTGACGGCGCCACGTTCGCGCACGCGGGCGTCACGTCGGAGCAGGCTCCGGTCAGCGCGGCGGGAGCTCGCTGGGCGATCGTGACCGCGCGGTTCAACGGCGCGATCACCACGGCGCTCTACCAGGGCGCCGTGCAGGCCCTGCTCGACGCGGGTGCGACGCCCGACCACATCCGGGCCGTCTCGGTGCCGGGTGCGGTGGAGCTGCCGGTCGTGGCACGCGAGCTCGCGAAGTCGGGCCACTACGCCGGCATCGTCGCGCTCGGCTGCGTCATCCGCGGCGAGACCGCGCACTTCGACTACGTGTGTGGCGCGGCCACCGACGGCGTGCTGCGCGTGCAGCTCGACCACGGCCTGCCGGTCGGGTTCGGCCTCGTGACGTGCGACACCGTGGCGCAGGCCCAGGCCCGCGCCGAACTCGGAGCCGGCGGCCACAACGTCGGCGCCGATGCAGCGCGTGCGGCGCTCGAGGTCGCAGGCCTCACCCGCAGCATCCGCTCGAGCTGACCCGCGGGTCGAGCGGAACCGCAGGGTTGCTGCTGCAACGGTTTTCCACCGAACCGCGATGTGTCGGTAGGGGAGCCGCGCGCATGGGTTGGCCCCCGTTGCACACGGCACGCTGCGTACCGGGGGGTACCGCATGGGGATCAGCAACAGCCAGGACGTCGCGCAGCCGCGCGTTCTGACCATCAACGTCAAGGGGTTCCAGCTCTCCGACGGGGGCGAGGTCGACGACCGCGCGCTCGACGCGATCGAGCGCTACATCGAGCGTGTCGACCCGGACGTCGTGCTCTTCCAGGAACTTGACCGCGGCACGACGCGCGCGCACGGCCGTGACGAACTCGCCGAGATCGCGCGCCGCATCGACGGCACCGATTCGGCGTTCGCCCGGGCACTCGTGCACCAGGGCGGCGACTACGGGGTCGGCATCGTCACCCGCCATGGCGCGGCGATCGACGACGCCGCGAACGGCGTGAACGCCACGCATCGCATCGAGCTCCCCACGAGCACGAAGACCGGCGCCGACCACGAGCAGCGCGTGGCGCTCGTCGCGCCCGTCACGCTCGCGAACGGCTCCCGCTTCACCGTCGCCACGACGCACGTGTCGACGAAGCAGCCGGGTCGCGCCGAGCAGCTCGGCGCCATCGACGACATCGCCGACGACATCATCGGTGGCGCTGGCAACACTGCCGCGCACCTCCCCGACGACCTGCCCACGACGCTGGTGCTCGGGGGCGACTTCAACGCCCGGCGCGGCGAGGTCCAAGCGCACCTCGACGGGCTGACGCACGTGGTCGACGGCTTCGGGCGCACGATGCCGCGCCTCAACACCGGCATCGACCAGCTCTACGTGTCACCGGGCGTGGGCGTCAGCGGCATGGGGCTCGACGAGCCGGAGCGCATCGAGGGCAGCTGGCTCCCGTTCGGCATCGGAGGGCGCGACGTGTACGCCACCGACCACCCCGCGCTGTGGGGAACGCTCAACCTGCCGAAGTAGCGACGCCCGAACCGACTGCGTGCCGACAACGAGCGAAAGCCGCGTCGTGGACGCGGCTTTCGGAGAACTCGGTGGTGCTGTGCGACGCGCCGAAGCGCGACGGACGGGGCGACTAGGCCTGCGCGGCGGGTGCCGTGTAGGTCTTGGCCGGCTTCTCGACCTTGTCGCTCTTGATGCACCGGGTGCAGACGTAGGCGCGCTTGGGCGTGCCGTTCTCGACGATGCGAATGCGCTGCAGGTTCGCGTCGAACCGGCGCTTGGTCGCGCGCATCGAGTGACTTCGGTTCTGGCCGAA
>JAOPYW010000335.1 GCA_025964405.1 Thermoleophilia bacterium
CTCAACCTCGTGATCGCGCTCGCGCTCGGGCTCGGTGTCGACTACGCGCTGCTCATCGTCACGCGCTGGCGGGAGGTCCGCTACGACGCCGGAAGCGCGGCCGACGCCTCGCGCCGCACGCTCCGCCTGGTGGCGCCCACGGTCGTCAGCTCCGCGCTCTCGGTCGCGGCCGCGATGGGGGCGCTGCTCGCCTTCCCGATGCTCTTCCTGCGCTCGATGGCCATCGGTGGCATCGTCTGCGCGCTCCTCGCCGGCGTGATGGCGCTCGTCTTCGTGCCGGCCGCCCTGGCGCTCCTCGGGGATCGGCTCGACGCCGGGGTGCCGCAGCGACTCCGCATCGCACCGGGCACGGTGGGTGGGAGCCGCGTCTGGGGCATGCTCGCGCACGTCGTCATGCGCCGCCCCCTGGTCGTGGCGCTCGCGACGTCGGCACTGCTCCTCGCGATCGCCGCCCCGGCGCTGCACATCAAGTTCGGCGGCGTCGACGCGACCGCCGTGACGCCCGGCACCGAGATCCGCAACGTCGACGACGCACTGCGTACGCAGTTCACGGGCATCACGGTCGCCGGCATGCGCGTCGTGGTGCGTACCGACGCACAGGGCGCGGTGGCGCCCCCGACGCTCGCCGCGATCGAGCGGGTGGCCGCGGCCTCGGGCATCGCGCTCCCCCTGCAGGTGCCGCAGCCGGCCGGGGAGGGGCTCGCCCTCGTCGAGGTGCCGGTGACGGGCGACCCGCAGCGTGCAGCCGCGAACCGCCTGCTGGCCCAACTGCGCGGCATCGACCGCGCCGACGTCGTGGGCGTCACGGGGGAGACCGCGCGCATCCACGACGCACTCGCGAGCCTGCGCCAGCACGCCCCGTGGGCGGTGCTCGTCGCCGGGTTGACCACGCTCGTCTTCGTCTTCCTGTTCACGGGTTCGGTGCTGCTCCCCATCAAGACCGTGGTCATGAACGCACTCGGTGCGTGCGCCGCGTTCGGGGTGCTCGTGTTCGTGTTCCAGGAGGGGCGCTTCGAGGGA
This sequence comes from Thermoleophilia bacterium, assembly GCA_025964405.1. GTDB lineage: Bacteria > Actinomycetota > Thermoleophilia > Gaiellales > SKUG01 > JAGQUL01. The sequence continues at coordinate 1,021 of JAOPYW010000335.1, forward strand.
CTGCTCGACTACAGCTCGCCGGGCTCGATCGAGAGCTCGCAGCCGATCCTGCTGGCGGCCGTCGCGTTCGGGCTCGCCACCGACTACGGCCTCATCCTGCTCGGACGCATTCGCGAGGAGCGGCTTCGCTACGGGGTGACCGAGCGTGAGGCGATCGCGACGGGCCTGACGCGCACCGGGCGCATGGTGTCGTCGGCCGCCCTGCTGCTGTCGATCGCACTCGGCGCCTTCGCGACGAGCGACGTCGTGTTCATCAAGGAACTCGGCGTCGGCATCGTCGTCGCGGTGGTGCTCGATGCAACCGTCGTGCGCGGGCTACTCGTGCCCAGCCTCATGGCGCTGTTCGGCAAGTGGAACTGGTGGGCGCCCGCGCCCCTGCGCCGCTTCCACGAACGGTTCGGGCTCCGCGACTGACTTCGGGAGCGCCCTCAGGCGCCTGCGGTCTCGTCGGGTTCGAAGGCCGCGATGCGCGAGCGGCGCAGGAGCACCAGCGCGATCACGAGCGTGAGCGAGACGAGCGTATTGACGCCGAGCTCGAGGAGCAGGCGGTCGAACTCGTGGTCGTCCATGCTCCCGCCCAGGGTGAGCGCGGAACCCACCGTGAGGATGTGGCGCACGGCCGAGATGATGCCGATGGCGATGAACGGCATGAGCTGGAAGGTGCCATGCGTGAAGTGCGCGACGACCGTGCGCAGGATCTCCATGAGGATGATCACGAACAGCACGCCGTTGACGGCGTAAGTCACCGACAGGGCGAAGGCCTGATCGCTCCGGAAGAACTCGGCGAGCGTGTCGACGAGCACCGCGATCGACAGGCCCAGCAGGATGAGCGCGATGGCCACGTGCACGAGGTCGTCGACCCCGTGGATGCTGCGCAGCAACCACCGCGGGGCGAGGGGTCGGCGTTCGCCGTGGGCGGTCAGTGTGTGGATCTCGTCGGCCATGAGCCCGTCTCCCCAGAGCGGGGCCGTCGCGAACCTTCGATCGACGCTGGAACTGGAAATACCGTCGTGTTTCCGCCCCGATTCCGTAGGGCGTCCGATCGAGAAAACAAACAGGCCGCATACCGGTTTCACGGATTTGACGGCGGGGGTATGGTGCCAGTACGGACCTCGAGAGAGGCCCGTGTTCAAGGGACGACCGGAACATGTCGTTGCACTACTCAGGGACAGGGCCAATACCGGCGTTGTCACTGCACCCGTACGAGACGGGGGATGGGAGGAACCGTGTTCGAACGCTTCACCGAGCGAGCACGGCAGGTCGTTGTCCTGGCACAGGACGAGGCCCGCGCGCTCAAGCACAACTACATCGGCACCGAGCACATCCTGCTGGGTCTCCTCCGCGAGGAAGAAGGCCTTGCGGCTCGAGTGCTGGACTCCCTCGACATCACCGTGGAGGAGGTGCGCCAGCAGGTCGCGCGCATCGTCGGCCAGGGTGACGAGGCGACGAGCGGCCAGATTCCGTTCACGCCCCGCGCGAAGAAGGTTCTCGAGCTGGCACTGCGCGAAGCGCTGTCGCTCGGCCACAACTACATCGGTACCGAGCACATCCTCCTGGGACTCGTGCGCGAGAACGAGGGCGTTGCCGCGCGCATCCTCCTCGACTTCGACGCCGATGCAGAGAAGATCCGCAACGAGATCATCCGCATGCTCTCCGGCCCCGGCCGCCAGCAGCGCGGTGCCTCGGGCGCCAGTGGTGAGGGCGCCGCGGCAGGTGGCAAGTCGGGCAAGGGCGGCAACTCGAAGTTGCTCGACCAGTTCGGTCGCAACCTGACCAAGTACGCGCAGGACGGCAAGCTCGACCCCGTCGTCGGCCGTGCGCAGGAGATCGAGCGGGTCATGCAGATCCTCTCGCGCCGCACCAAGAACAACCCGGTGCTCATCGGTGAGCCGGGCGTCGGCAAGACGGCCGTCGTCGAGGGCCTCGCCCAGCGCATCGTGTCGGGCCAGGTGCCGGAGCTGCTGCGCGACAAGCAGATCTACACGCTCGACCTCGCAGCGCTCGTCGCGGGCTCCAAGTACCGCGGTGAGTTCGAGGAGCGCCTCAAGAAGGTCATGAAGGAGATCACGCAGCGCGGCGACATCGTGCTGTTCATCGACGAGCTCCACAACCTCGTCGGTGCGGGTGCAGCCGAAGGTGCGATCGACGCCGCGTCGATCCTCAAGCCGGCCCTCGCCCGTGGTGAACTCCAGACGATCGGCGCGACCACGCTCGACGAGTACCGCAAGTACGTCGAGAAGGATTCCGCCCTCGAGCGCCGCTTCCAGCAGGTGCGCGTCGAGCCGCCGTCGATCGAGGACGCCGTGCTCATCCTCACCGGCCTGCGCGAGCGCTACGAGCAGCACCACCGCGTCAAGATCACGGACGAGGCCCTCGAGGCAGCGTGCGTGCTCGCCGACCGCTACATCCAGGAGCGCCAGCTCCCCGACAAGGCGATCGACCTGATCGACGAGGCTGCCTCACGCCTGCGCATCAAGACGATGACGTCCCCGCCCCGCTACAAGGAGCTGGAGACCGAGATCGAGACCGTGCGCCGCGAGAAGGAGCGCTCGATCGAGCAGCAGGAGTTCGAGAAGGCCGCGAACCTCCGCGACCAGGAGCGCAAGCTCGTCCAGAAGAAGCGTGACCTCGAGGAGAACTGGGAGTCGTCCGACGACACCCCGCTCCCCGAGGTGGGCGAGGAGGAGATCGCCGACATCGTCTCGATGTGGACCGGTATCCCCGTGTTCAAGCTCACCGAGGCCGAGACGCAGAAGCTCGTCCGCATGGAGGACGAACTCCACAAGCGCGTCACCGGTCAGGACGCTGCGATCACCGCGGTGGCGAAGGCCATCCGTCGTGCACGCGCCGGCATCAAGGATCCGAAGCGCCCGACGGGCTCATTCATGTTCCTCGGGCCGTCGGGTGTCGGCAAGACGGAGCTCGCGCGAACGCTCGCCGAGTTCCTCTTCGGTGACCAGGAAGCGATGATCCAGATCGACATGTCCGAGTACATGGAGAAGCACGCGGTCTCGCGCCTCGTCGGTTCTCCTCCCGGCTACGTCGGATACGAGGAGGGTGGCCAGCTCACGGAGGCCGTGCGCCGCAAGCCCTACTCGGTCGTGCTGCTCGACGAGGTCGAGAAGGCGCATCCCGACGTGTTCAACATCCTCCTGCAGATGCTCGAGGATGGACGCGTCACCGACAGCCAGGGTCGTCACGTCGACTTCCGCAACGTGATCGTGATCATGACGTCGAACATCGGCGCCGCGATGATCACGAAGAACGTGTCGCTCGGTTTCTCGATGGGATCCGAAGACAGTGGCCTCTCGCACGACGACATGCGCGGCAAGGTGATGAGCGAGCTCAAGAAGCACTTCCGTCCCGAGCTCCTCAACCGCATCGATGAAGTCATCGTGTTCCACAAGCTCACGCGTGAGCAGATCACGGAGATCACGGAGCTCCTGCTCGTCCGCCTGCACAAGCAGATGGCGATGCACGACCTCAAGCTCGAGATCACCGAGAGCGCACGCGAGCTGCTGATGGAAGAAGGCTTCGACGAGACCCTGGGTGCACGACCGATGCGTCGCGCCATCCAGCGCCTGGTCGAGGACCATCTCGCAGACACCATGCTCGGCAAGCACCCGGCCGCCGGCTCGACGCTCGTCGTCGACCGTTCCAAGTCGGAGCCCAAGACCACGGAGATCAAGATCAAGGCGCCGCGCAAGCCGCGTGCGAAGAAGGAGCCGGAGCCCGCTGCCGTAGGCGGCGCCGACGGCGACGTCGACGAGACGAGCACTGAGGACTGATCAGGTCTTCGGAGCCCGCTCGGGCGCCACACGAATGCACGACGACGGGCGGCCTTCGGGTCGCCCGTCGCGTCTTCCGGGGGAGCGGCGCGCGTGCAACGCCCGCTGGTCGTAGCCCGACATACGGGGAGACGCGAACCTCGGGACGGGTGCGCGCACAGGGACGGGACTCCCCATGCAGGTTCAGCAGCAGCATCGCGTACGTGACACCGCGATCCGTGTGGGTGCAGGCGCGGTCGTCGGAGGCGCGTTGTTCAGCCTCGGTGGCAAGCTGCCGGCGGCGCTCATCGGCGTCGGCATCGGTGGCGCAGCCGGCCTCGCAGGCTCCGTCGTCGGCGGCAGGACGGAGGTCGGCATCGGCATCGGCGCCGTGACCGGCATCGGCGCGGGCGTCGCGCTCTCCCGCTTCATCAAGCAGATCCCCGCCATCAAGAGCACCACGGCGGCCGTGACGGTCGCGGGTGTCGCGGGCCTGCTCGCCGGGTGCGGAGCCGCGATGGCGATCGGATTGATGTTCCCGCCCGATGCTGGCGAGGGCGCACGGATCATGGCCCCCGCCGCACCGGACTCGTCGCGGCGCGCGACGACCTAGCGCGCACGCACCACCGACGCCGGCTCGCGAACCTCGGCCTGCGGCTGCGCGCCAAGCTCCCCCGACGTGAGCGACGCGACCTCGGCCGCGAGCGCCTCGTCTGCGAGGGCCTGCTCCTCACGCGCGAGTTCACGCGCGAAGAGCTGGAAACCGGCTGCTGCGACGACGCACCAGGCGCCGCCGAACACGTAGGCCGTGCCCGGAGACGTGATCCCGACGAACGACGCGGCGAGCGCGAGGTTCATGCCGAAGACCGCGCTCATGAGCCCGGAGTAGGCGGCCATGACGCGGGCGCGGATGGCATCCTCGATGCGCGACTGCATGATCGTGGTCTCGGCGACCTCGGCGAACGCCATCGAACAGCCGCCCACGAACATGAGCACGAGCACTCCGCTGAACCACGGCACGAGACCCGTGGCCGCGAACAGGCCGCCGCAGACGAGCGCGTTGGTCGCCAGGGTGCGCGCACCCGTGGCGCCG
>JAOPYW010000350.1 GCA_025964405.1 Thermoleophilia bacterium
AGGTCGAACCGTTGTCGGTGGATACCTGGTACTCGGTGCGCGCCACGCCGCTACCCGGCGCGACATCCGTGCCCAGCGTGCTGGCCGTGATCGTCTGCGTCGGTCCTGCGACCCACGCGGCGGATCCGCCCGTCACCGTCGGAGCGGTCGGGGCCGTCGTGTCGATGTTCACGGTGTTCTCTGCCGAGCTCACGTCGGAGGTGAATGCCGAAGAGTTACCCGCAGCGTCGGTCGCCTTGAAGTGCACGATCGTCGTGCCCTCGCCGGAGATCGAACGTGTCGCTCCATTGATCGGCGTGCCGAACGCCCCGCCGTTCAGCTTGATCTCGGACGTGTAGACGACCCCGCCAGACACGACAGCCGTGCCATTGACGTCGGTCGAACCCGAACCAGTGAGGATGCGAGCCGCCTGCTGGAAGGTCAGTGAACCGCCAGTGACCGTGGGCATGGTGGGCGCCACCGTGTCGATGCGGATCGTGTTACCCGGCGCCGTGCCAGCGAAGTACGCGCTGTAGTTGCCGGCGCGATCCTTGGCGCGAACCCGTCCGAGCGTCTCGCCCTGAGCAGTGACGACGGGTGTTGTTGTCGTCACCGGTGCTCCGCCGTTCGTGACGAGTTCGTACTCGTACGTCACCGCACCACCACCAAGGTCGGTCGACCCGGTTCCGACGAAGGCTGCCGTAGTGCGACCGAAGTCCCACGTGGTGTTGCCGCCGGCGAGGCTGTTCGGAACGCTCGGGAGCGTCTTGTCGATGTGCAGCGCAACGGGCGTGCTGAACAAGGTCGTGTTGCCGAGCGCATCGTCGACGCGGAACTTCACGAGGTAGTCGCCGTCGGTCGTCGCCGTGAACGAGTTCCCCGCGACGTCTGCGGCATAGCCACTACCGCTGTCGACGGCGTAGTAGTAGTTTTCGGTGCCCTCAAGCGCGTCGACCGCGCTGCCGGCAGACGCCGTCTGGTCGGTGTTGAAGTAGGTAGCCGAACCCCCCGTGACGACGAGGCCCGTCGGAGCTGCGTTGTCGATGAAGGCTGCATTGCTGCCAGCCGCGCCGGCGTACCAAGCTGAGACGTTGCCGGCCGCGTCGACGCTGCGGAAGCGAGCATAGTGTCGCCCGTCGGTCGAGAACGCGACCGTGCTGCCAGCGGTGAGGCCGACCCACGTCGCGTTGTCGGTCGACGTCTCGTGCTCGTAAGTGAGCGTCGAGCCCGTGCCGTCGCCACCTGAGACCGTCAGCGTCTTGCTCGCCTTCTGCCACGTGGTCGAACCGTCGATCGCGGTCGGCGCGGTCGGCACCACCGTGTCGATGTTCAGCGTGTCGGGCGTGCTGGCCGCCGAGACGTTGCCGGCCTGGTCGAGGGCGCGGAAGCGGATGCTGTTCGAACCCTCGAGTGCGAACGTGTCAGATCCGCTGACCGTGGCGACCCAAGTGGTGCCGTCGTAGCTCCACTGGTAGCCGGCGATGCTCGAGATCGAGTCGATCGCCGTGGCGCTGACCGTCTTCGGCTTCGTGGCATGCCACGTCGCGCCGAGACCGGTCACTACCGGTGTGCTCGGGAGCGTGCGGTCGAGCTTGACCGTTCCGGCATCGCCGGTCGTGGTCCACGCGCTGGCGTTGCCCGCGGCATCGATGCTGCGGTACTCGACGATCGTCGTGCCTTCAGCTGTCGGGCTCACCGTCGAACCGGAGACCGGGTTGCTCGGCGTGCCTCCGTTGAACGTCGTGCGGTACTCGTAGGAGACCACCGACGAGACGAAGTCGCTGCCGCCAGTCACGGTGACGGGAAGGGATGCGGAGCTGTGCCATGCGGTGTCGCCACCAGCAACCGTCGGAGCGGTCGGGTTGCTGCGATCGAGGCGCGCTGTCGCGGCAGCGGTGTTCGCTCCCGGAACGTACGTGCTCGTGTTACCGAGGCCGTCGATAGCCGCGAACTGCAGGAGCGTCTCGCCCTCAGCCGTGACTGTCGCCGTGCCGCCCGCCGAAGCTGCAACCGGGGTCGACCAACTGGAGCCACCGTTGGTCGAGCGCTGCACCATGTAGCTGACAGTGCCGTGGTCATCGGTCGAACCACTCGCCGAGAACACGAGGTTCTGGGCGTTGATCCACGAGTTGCTGCCACCCGTGACGGTCGGGGTGTTCGGCGCCGTGTGGTCGAGCTTCACGGTGTTACCGGCACCGGGCGTGGTCGGGAACCACGCTGTGGTGTTTCCGACCGAATCGGTTGCGTGGAACTGCACGACCGTCACGCCCTCAGCGGTGATCGCCACGGAGTGGCCGGGCTGCGCTGCGGTGAACGCGGCGCCGTTGAACGACGTGCGGTACTCGTACGAGACCGGACCGTTGTAGAGGTCGGTTGATGAGTTGTTCGCCGAGATGGTCACGGAAGCCGTGCCCTGGTAGTTGTTGCTACCACCGATGACGACCGGGTCGGTCGGCACGCCACGGTCGAGCTTGACCGTGCCGGCGAGGCCGGAGGCCGGCGCCCATGCGGAGAAGTTGCCCGCATTGTCGATGGAGCGGAACTGAACGACGGTGATGCCATCGCGGAAAACGCTGTCAGTCGTACCATCGAATGCGACGGAGGGCGTACCGCCGTCGACCGTCTCACGGTACTGGAGCGTGCGGAAGCCGGAGCCGCCGGTGTCGGTCGTGCCACCGCTGCCGGAGACGATGACGCTCGGCGCGGTTGACCAGACGCTGCCGTCACCCGTCGACGCGACGGTCGGGGCGCTCGGGGCGGTGGTGTCGATGGAGGCGCTCGAAGCCGCGCTCACGGTCGAGTCAGCCGACACGCGGCCGACCTTGTCGACTGCACGGAAGCGCACTTCGTACGTGCCCTCGAGTGACAGTACGACCGTCGGGCCGTTGCTGTTGGCAACCCAGACGCCGACGCCATTCGTGCGGGTCTCGCTCTCGTAGTGGTCGAAGCCCGATCCCGCATCTGTCGAGCCGGAGGCGGTGATCGTCACTGCATCCGTGGTGTAGGCGGCAGAGCCGCCCGTCACGGTCGGAACGGTCGGGTTGGCACGGTCGATCTTCACGGTGTTGGCGGCGCTGTTCGCGGCCGGGATCCAGGCGCTCAGGTTGCCAGCGACATCGACGGTGCGGAAGCGCACGTAGGTCGTTCCTTCATCCGCGATGACAGCGGAGGATCCCGTCGTCGTGCCAGCGAAGGTCGTGCCATCGTTCGACGTCTGGTATTCGTAACGGGCCAGTCCGGACAGGGCGTCCGCGCCACTCGCGGCGGTGATGGTGACGTCCGCCACGTTCTGGAAGGTGGCCGAGCCACCGGAGACGGTCGGGGCGTCGGGCAGCACGCGGTCGAGCTTGACCGTGTTGCCGGCGTCGTCGGAAGTCGGGCTCCAGGCGCTCGTGTTGCCGGCGCCATCGACGGCCCGGAACTGCACCTGGGTCGTGCCCTGCGCGGTCACGGCGACGTTGTCACCTGCGGTGCCGGTGAGCGGGTACGCCGCGCTGTTGAGCGAGGTGCGGTACTCATAGGTCGGCGTTGACAGCGCGTCGCTCGAAGCGGAGGCGGCGACCGCCACGGAGGCTGCGTTGCCCCAGCTCAGGCTGCCCCCGATGACGGTCGGCTCGGTGGGAGCGGTGCGATCGATCTTGATCGTGCTCGCAGCGGTGGGTGTCGTGGGGAGCCAGCCGGTGGTGTTGCCGGCGGCATCGGTCACGCTGAACTGCACGTACGTGGTGCCCTCGTCCGCGATCGTGACCGAACTACCGATCGTGCCCACTCCGGAGAACGTACCGGTCGTCGAGGTGCGGTACCGGTAGCTGAGCGGTCCATGGGCATCCGTGGAGAGCGACGCGGCGACCGTGACATCGGTCACGTTCTGGAAGGCGTCACTGCCACCGGCCACGGTGGGGTCGGTCGGGTTGGTCCGGTCCAGGCGGACGATCGCGGTCGTGGTCCACGGGCTGACGTTGTTGGCTGCGTCGCGCGTTCGAAAGTCGACCAAGGTCTCGCCCTCAGCGGTCACGGACAGGGTCGATCCAGTCGTGCCCGCCGTGCCGAAAGCTGCTCCGTCGAATGCGGTGCGGTACTCCGTCGTGCTGGGCGAGATGTCGTCGCCACCGCCAGAGGCCGTCACCGTCGCTGATGCGGCAGAAATCCAGGAGGGGCTGCTGCCGACGACGGTCGTCGGTGCCGTGGGGGTGGTGGTGTCGACCTTCGCGGTGCTGTTGGCATCGGCGATCGAGGGCATCCAGGCACTGGCGTTGTCGGCCGAGTCGAGCGCGCGAACCTGCACGACCGTGATGCCGTTGGCGGTGATCGATGCCGATGCACCGGCCGCAGCTGCGCTGGCCCCCGAGAACGTCGTGCCCTGGTCGCTCGAGTAGCGGGTGCGGGTCTCATAGCGAACCGTCGAGACGGCGTCCGTGGCGCCCGATCCGGTGATGACGACCGGCGCGATGTTCGTCCAGTTGTTGCTGCCGCCCGCCACGTTGGGCTCGGTCGGATTCGAACGATCGATGCGCACGATCTGCGACGCCGACCAGGCGCTCACGTTGTCGGCAGAGTCGCGAGTTCGGAACTGCACGAGGGTCTCGCCCTCGGCCGTGATGTTGGCCACGTTGCCCGGGGTCCCGCTGATCGGGAATCCGCCCGCACCGGTCGTCGAGGTCCGGAACTCAGCCGTCGGCGTGGAGACCGCGTCGCTGTAACCGGTTGCTGTCACCGAGCGAGTGCTGACCGAGAACCAGGTGGTGCTACCGCCGACGAACGTGGTCGGCATGACCGGGTTGGTGACGTCGATCTTGGCCGTGCTGCCAGCGGAAGGAGTCGACGGCGCCCAGTCGCTCGCGTTGCCGGCTGCGTCGATCGCGCGCACCTGGACGATTGCGGTGCCGTCGGCCGAGATCGTGGTGGTGGCACCAGGAACCGCCGGGGCGAAAGTCGTCGGGGTAGCGCTGTTCGGAGATACCGCAACCTGGCTCTCGTAGGTGACGGCCGAAAGCGCGTCGACCGATCCGGCGCCGGTGATCACGACGGGCTGGATGTGGGTCCAGGCGGAGCTGCCGCCGGTGACGGTCGGGTTGCTCGGGCTCGTGCGGTCGATGCGAACGGTCGCCTCGGCCGAGTTCACGGCGGGCGTGTAGGCCGATGCGTTGCCGAGCGAGTCGATCGCACGGAACTGCACGACGGTCGTGCCCTCGGCGGCGATCGTCACGAGGCTGCCGGCAG
>JAOPYW010000360.1 GCA_025964405.1 Thermoleophilia bacterium
TTCGGCAGCACGCCGCGCACGGCCGGGAGCACGTCGGTCGAGCCGAGCGCAGCCACCCCGTCGCCGTGCCGCTCGCGATGCTGGATTCCGCCGAATACGGCGACGATGCTCCAGCCGATCGCGACCAGGAGCGCCGTATCGGCCGCCCCCACCACGCGATCGAGCGCGAGTGACTCGACGTGGCTCTGGAGTTCGGCCAGGAGGCCGGCGACCAACCCCACGACGAGCGCCAGCACGAGCACGGACCTGACGGTTGCGGCGAGGCGCGCGAACGCATGGCCGTAGGCCTCGTTGATCGTGCGGCCGATGTCGGGAACTGTCACGCATGCCTCCTGGTACCGGGACGATGCCCGTATTCGAGGCGGCGAGCAGATGTCCTAGGTCGTGGCCGCCGACGACGGCATGGGAGCACCGGCTGCGCCGATGATCGGCGCGACCCCCACGCCCGAGGTCGAGGCTGCTGACGTACCCGCCGGAATCGGCGGCTGCGCGCCTATCACGGCGGCCGCGCCGGCCGTTGCCGTCACGACGGGTGTCGAGGACGTAGCCGCTGCGGTGACGGCGGTGGCTCCAGCTGCTGCATCGGCGGAGTGGTCCATGGTGCACCCCGGCATGCCGCACGCGCCCACGCCGGTCGCGGCCGGTGTCGTGCCGCCACCTGCGGTGGTGCTGCCTGCGGTGGTGCCGCCCGCGCCCTGCGCCTGGAGGGCGGAGACGAGCGCGTTGACTGCCGTGACTGCTGCCTGCAGCGCCGCGAGGAGCTGTGGATTGTTGCCGAGCGCGGCGGCGCCGGCTGCGGCGCCACCACCACCTGAGGTCGCTCCGGTGGCGGTCGTGCCGCCGTGGGCGCCGGCGACTGCGGTCGCGGCGACCGGCGCGGCGTTGATGACCGGCACGCCGGTCAGCGGGGCGTTGACCCCTGGAATGAGCGGCGTGACGCTCCCGTCCCATGCGCCGGCCGGACCCCCGAGGGTCGTGCCGGAGAACGAGGTGTCGAGCGCGGCGCTCGGAAGTGAGACTGCGGGTGCAGGATTGACGGCGGGCATCGGCGTAACTCCCCTTCGTGGCGCCATGCGTGGCTGCGCATGGCGGAAGCTCGAGCGTGCTTGGCGGCACCTGTCGAGACCTTCCCCTCCAGCGTGCGACAGATCGAGGTGGGCTGCAAGGGGGAACCGTCGCAGGTGCGATCGACGCCCTCATCGCGATTGCGATACGTCCAACATGCACGGGGGGCACTCAAGGAGCGGCATGGGCACGCCGATGTTCGCCCAGTAAGTGCAACCACACGTCGACGGGGAGGGAATTGGTGGCTGAAGCGTTGTCACAGAGCGACATCGATTCGCTGCTCGCGATGGCGGCCGAGCATCCGGCTGCCGCGGCGCCCGGCGCAGCGACCCCGGCCCCGGCGACGGCGGCAGCTCCCGCTGCGGGCCTTCCAGCAGCGGCAGCGCGCCAGAACCAACGGCACCGCTACGTGCGCAAGATGGACTTCGCGCGCCCCTCGAAGTTCAACAAGGACCAGCTCCGTACGCTCCAGATGCTCCACGAGAGCTTCTGTCGACGCGCCTCCACCTTCCTGTCGGGCCAGGTGCGATCACTCGTCGAGGTCTCCGTGACCGGCGCCGAGCAGATCCCCTACGGCGACTTCGTCTCGTCGCTCCCCGTGCCCACGTTCACCAGCGTCCTCGAGGTCGCACCGCTCGGCACCAACGCCATGGCGTCGATCGACCTGCCGTTGCTGTTCGCCATGATCGACCGCATGCTCGGTGGTCCGGGCACCGCCAACGGTCGCGTTCGCGAACTCACCGAGATCGAGGGGGGCCTCGCCTCCAACCTCATGGAACGCCTGCTCGACGAACTGAGCGCGGCCTGGGGCGACCTCGTGCCGATCGAGTTCCGCCTGCGTGGCATCGAGATGAACGCACAGTTCGCACAGATCGTGCCGGCCTCCGAGCCGAGCGTGCTCATCATCATGGAGCTGTCGATCGGCACCGCCACCGGCTCCCTCTCCATCTGCCTTCCCTACCGCTCGATCGAGAGCGTCGTCGGCGACCTCGCCGCGCACCGCTACTTCGCGACCGGCGAGGACCAGCCCGATCATCGCGCCTCGCTGCTCGAGAGCCTGCAGCGCGTGCCGATGCCCGTGCGCGCCGAGATCGGAGCCACGCGCGTGCCGGTCGAGACCGTGCTCGGCCTCCAGCCGGGCGACGTGGTTCCCCTCGGGCGCCGCGTCGACGACGGTGTTCGCCTCGTGGTCGGCTCGACCCGCGCCTACCGCGCCCTGCCCGGCCGAGACGGCAACCGTGTCGCCGTGCGCATCGTGGAGCGCCTCGCCGACGAGGAAGGTCGGACCGGTTCATGAACAGGCCCCCGCTCTGGCAGGAACACCGTGACGTCGCCGAGGTGATGGGCGAAGCGATCGCCCTCTCGCTGACGCCGGTGATGGGATCTCCGGTCGAGCTCGGCATCGTGCAGACCTACACCCCCGAGACGATGCTGAGCGCCGTCAACTTTCCGCAGCGTGCGACGGTCGTGCGCTTCAGCGCTCCCGTGCGCGATGCACTCATCGTGCTCTCGTCGCTCAGCGAGGAGCTCAGTCGCGCCTGCGCCGAAGCTGCCGCCCAGGCCACACTTCGCGCCCTCGACATCTCCCCCGAAGCCGGCTCCTACGTGCTCGAGGACACCCTCGAGTACGCCGACGTCGACCAGGCGGTCGACGAGTGGGATGCGCTCTTCCTCGAGGCCACCTACGACATCGGCCTCGCCCACGGCGACCTGCGCGTCGTGCTCGGCACCGGCTTGCTCGAATCGGCGAACTGCCACGTCAACGGCGTGCAGGATCCGTTCGGCGAAGGCATGGAGCGCGCCCACGAGCTGCTCGGCACCAGCGTCGGCCTGGAAGGCGACGACGCGTACGCACTGACGCCGAACGACGCGGATACCGCGACCTTCGCGGCAGCTGCCGCAGGCGGCTCCCCCGAACCTTCACTCCTCGAGCAGCTCGACGCAGAGCTCGCCGCCGAGGAAGCCATGGCCGCGGCCGAACGCGCGGCCCTCGCCGCGATGGCTCCGGCTGTCGCTTCGTCCGCTTCCGCCGTGGCGCACGACCCGGTCGCCGAGAACTCGAGCCGCTGGGCCTCGCTGCTGAGCGGCGTCGAGGTCGAGCTGTCGGCCGAGCTCGGTCGCACCGACCTGCCGCTCGGCGACATCACCTCGCTCAACTCCGAGAGCGTGCTGACCCTCGATCAGATGGTCAACGAGCCCGTCACGGTCTACGTGAACGGCACGCCCTACGCCACGGCCCGCCTGGTCGTGGTCGACGGCGAGTACGGCATCGAGATCATCGAGGTGATGGAGCAGACGGCTCCGTTCGTCGCCTCGCTCGCCGCCTGACCGCCGAGGCCCGCTGCTTCCTGCAGTCACCCGACGTGGGCGCGCGATACGATGCCGGGCATGGTTCCTGCCGCACCGCCCGCCTCCTCCACCGACGTCGACGACGACGATCCCGAGGAGCTCCCGTGCTACCGCCACCCCGACCGCCTGACGGCGCTGCAGTGCATCGAGTGTGAGCGCCCGATCTGCACGGAGTGCGCGGTCTCCGGTGCGGTCGGCCTCAAGTGTCCCGACGATGCGCGCATCTCGCGGGCCGCACGGGGCGTCGTGCCGCCGGCGAAGGTCGCACTCGGTGTCGCAGCCGGCACGTTCGTCGCGTTCGCCCTCGGCAGCGCCCTGTTCCTCTTCGGCATCGGGTTCTTCACGCTCATCCTGGGCTACCTGATCGGCCTCGCCACGGGGGCGGTCGCGCGCAAGGCGAGCGGGGGCTACCGCGACCCGACGCTCGCGAACTTCGCGGCTGGCGCAGCCCTGCTCGGGCTCGTGCTCCTGCCGGTGCTCGACGTGCTCACCGGGGCGCACGTCACCGCGCACTTCGCCTTCACCATGCTGGCGGGCCTCGCCGCCGCGTTCGCCGCCCACAAGGGCGTGATGGACTAGCGTGCGGCCCGCGACGTCTGCCCCGGAAGAGACGACGGGCCGGGCTCCGTGAGGAACCCGACCCGCTGTCTCGAGGCTTGCTCGACGATCGGTGCGTGACCGCCGAGGTCGTGCCATCAACCTTACTGGAGGAGCTTGAGCACGCTCTGGCTCGACTGGTTCGCCTGGGCGAGCATGGCCGTACCGCTCTGCTGGAGGATCTGCAGCTTGGTGTAGGTGGTCATCTCCGCGGCCATGTCGACGTCGCGGATGCGGCTCTCGGCTGCCATGAGGTTCTCCTGGTAGATGCCCAGCGCAGCAACGGTGTGCTCGAGGCGGTTCTGGATCGCACCGAACGTGGCGCGATTCGACGAGAGCGTGTCGATCTCGGTGTCGAGGTTCGTGATGACGGTCGCCATCGTGCCCGTGCCGAAGTTGTTGAACACGGTCTGCAGGTTCGCGGTCCAGACCTGCACCGCCGGCACTGCCAGCTGGTCGGAGGCGTTCTGGTTCGGGCCGACCTGGAGGGTGGCGAGCACCGTCGGGGTCGTGGTACCGAGCGTCAGCAGGCCGATGCCGTTGAACGTGGCAGCCGACGCCATGCGGAAGACCTCGTTCGAGAGCTGCGCGACTTCCGCCGTGATGGCTGCACGAGCCTCGGGACCGTTCACGCCGTTCTGGAACTGGACGGCGAGTTCACGCACACGCTGGAGGATGGAGCTCATCTCCTGCATCGCGCCTTCTGCGGTCTGCACGAGCGAGATGCCGTCCTGGGCGTTGCGCTGTGCCTGGGCCAGACCCTTGATCTGGCCGCGCATGCGCTCGGAGATACCGAGGCCGGCTGCATCGTCTGCTGCGGTGTTGATGCGGAATCCGGAGGAGAGCTTCTCCATGGACTTCGACATCGCGGCGGTGGTGGCAGACAGGCTGCGGTGCGAGTTGAACGCTTCAACGTTCGTGTTAATGCGAAGACCCATGGTGAGTCGTCCTCCGTGACGTATGTGTATCTGGCTGTTGGTCGCGATCCTTCGCAACCAACCTCAGCGACGTCCTGTCGCCTCGACCTGACCTTCATCGGCAAGCTGCACGGGGACTTGAGGGTCTATTCCACAATTTGCAAAACTGCATACAGCGACCCGGGTTCGATCGCAGGATCCAAGGGTACTCGCGTGGATATGATCCCTGGCTCCGACGACTTCCTCACCGTGAACGAAGCAGCACGCATCCTGCGGGTGAGTGCGACCACGGTGCGCAACTGGGCTGCCGACGGTCGCCTGGAGGAACACCGCACACCCGGTGGGCATCGCCGCTTCCGCTCCACCGACGTGCAGCAGCTCGCCCGCACGATCACCCCGCAGTCGAAGCCGCTCCTCCTCGTGATCGACGACGACGACGCGATCCGCTTCGTGCTGCGCGAGGCGTTCACGAGCGTGGGCTTCGAGGTCGTCGAGGCCGAGAGCGGGCTCCTCGGGCTCGATGCGCTCGACCAGCGCCCGCCGTCGGCCGTGCTGCTCGACATCATGATGCCGGGCATCGACGGGTTCCAGGTCATGAAGTACCTCTCGCAGTTCGGCGTGAAGGTGCCGGTGCTCGTGATGAGCGCCCTCGGCAGTCGCGTCGAGGAACGCGCCCTCGAGCTCGGCGCCGACGGCTTCGTCTCCAAGCCCTTCGACATCCGCGACCTCGTGTTGCGCACCCGTCGCCTCATCGACGACCGCACGACACGGCCGGTGCCCACGCCCCAGCGATAGTCATCACGTGCGCTCGCGCGCGCACGCGCCCGCGAGGAGGCTGGTTCGGGCCAAGGCATGGCCATGGTGAAACCGCTCCCCCGCCCCCATGCGACAGGCAGGTACAAGGCCACCTGACGAAGGGAATCCGAGATGGCTCGATCGCTCCGCATCTACGCCCAGCAGCGACGCACGCAGCGTTGGCTCCGCCGGGAGGCTCTCGTGCTCGCACGTGAGGCCGAGCGATTCGACTGTTTCGACGCAACTCGTCAGGCGCAGCGTCTCGTCGACATCGTAGAGGGCCGTGAAGGCAAGCTCTACGTGGCGATGTCAGCGTAACGCCGGTCTCCTGTCCGTGGCTGGACACTGCACTACCGTCGAGGGCGTTCACCAGCGAATTCGTTCGCACGAACCACCGACGTACATACGGTCGCGAGTTTCGCGGTCACACGTGGTGGTGTGGCGGGGGTGCAGTCCTACGGGACGGCGCTCCCGTTCGTTTCTTCGCGGCAGTTCGCGCCATGGGTTGACTGGCACAGCAGGAATCGGATTGGACCTCGAACAGCGTGGTCAAATCCCACATTGCGCGCTCGACGGTTCCCGTGAAACAACGAGGCGTCGCCGGGCGAAGTACAGACAGACGCGGCTGACGCTGCGCTGTGTGCTCGGGGGAGTGCACAGGGGAACCAGGGGGAACACCATGTCGTCAATTTCCAGCACGAGCGCGCCGATCACGACGCCGACCGCGGCCACGCCGAACTTCACGGCCCTCGTCGACGCCGCGCTCGCGGAGGTCAACGGGGTCACCGGTGGCGGTGGCGACGGCAGCATCCCGCCGTTCGTGCAGCAGTACCTCACCGCGACGCAGCAGCAGGGTGGTCCGAGCGCGACGACCGGGCAGCGCGAGAACGAGGCTCCCACCAAGAAAAGCGACGGCACCCAGGTGGGGCCGGGCCAGGTGACCGATGGATCCGCCTACGTGGCCAATGGCGCGGGCGGCGACGGCTACCGCCACCTCGATCGCAAGCGCCCTCCGACGACCGACGTGCCGCCCTCCAAGGCGCCCGAGGTTCCGGGCGGACTGCCGCCGATGAAGGGATCGCCCACGCAGGGCGGGGAGCCGCCGATGAAGGAACCCACGCCGCCGACCGCCGAGACGCCGCCGAGCAAGGAGCCGACACCGCCCGGCAAGGTGCCCACGCCTCCCGGCAAGGTGCCCCCGACCTCCGACACGCCGCCGAGCAAGGAGCCGACCCCGCCCGGCACGGGAACGCCGCCGTCGAAGGTCGATGCCCCTGCACCCGTGCAGCAGAGCGGGCCGAGCGCGCCGATCAAGTACACGGTGCAGCGCGGCGACAGCCTCTCGGAGATCGCCGAGGGCTTCGAGGGCATCACGTGGCAGCAGATCTTCACGGCCAACAAGGACCAGATCTCCAACCCCGACCTCATCTTCCCGGGTCAGGTGCTCACGATTCCGTCGAAGGACCTCGAGGTCGCGCCGTTCAAGTACACGCCGCTGTTCGAACCCGGCATCCGTGGAGGCCCCAAGCGCAGCCCGCAGCCTGCGCCGTCGACCCCGCCCGGCAAGGCCCCGGAGAAGGGACCGGCTCCGCCCACGGGCGAAGCTCCCCCGAAGTCGGAGGCGCCGCCCAAGGGAGAGGTGCCCGGCAAGGACGGTCCCGGCAAGGATGGCCCCGGCAAGGACACCGGCAAGGTACCGGCTGATCCGGGTCCCGCGACGACCACGCCGAGCTCCGATGCTCCGCCGTCGCAGGGGACCAGCTCGGGCGAGCTCCCGACCGCACCCCCGGCACCGACGGGTGAGGGCCTGCCGCCCGCACTGCCCTCGTAGCGGGTCGACCGGCTCCGGCCTTGTGGTAGCATCCTGCGGCTAGTCCGTGTGCACGCAATTCGCCCCAATCCACGGCGTGCCGCGGTATCGTGTACAGCTTCGCACCCTGATCCAGACGCCGGACCGGGATGCGCGCGAGCAGGAGAGCTCCCCCTTATGAGCACCATCACGCCGACTTCGACCACCGAAATCGCCCAGGCCGCCGACGCTGCAGGCCTCGAGCTCTTCGACCTCATGAACCAGTACCAGTACGAGCAGGTGGTCATGTGCCACGAGCCGTACACCAACCTGCGCGCGATCATCTGCATCCACAACACGACGCTGGGGCCGGCGCTGGGTGGCATCCGCATGTGGCCGTACCAGAACGAGCGTGAGGCGATCGTCGACGCGATGCGCCTCGCACGCGGCATGACGTTCAAGGCCGCCGTCGCGGGCCTCAACCTCGGTGGCGGCAAGACCGTCGTCATCGGTGACCCGCGCAAGGACAAGTCGGAAGCCCTCTTCCGCGCCCTCGGCCGCTTCGTCGACACGCTCAACGGCCGCTACATCGCCGCCGAGGACGTCGGCACCGCCACGCAGGACATGGACTACGTCGCCATGGAGACCCCTTACGTCACCGGCATCGACGCCGCCGGCGGATCGGGCGACCCGTCGCCGATGACCGCGTTCGGCGTGTTCCAGGGCGTGCGCGCCGCAGCCAAGAAGGTCTACGGCAGCCACAAGCTCGAAGGCCTCAAGGTCTCGGTGCAGGGCGCCGGCCACGTCGGCAGCTACCTCGCGCAGCACCTGGCGGATGCCGGTGCGATCGTGACGATCACCGACATGCACGAGGACAACCTGAAGCGCGTGAGCGAAGCCACGGGCGCGACGATCGTCTCACCCGAGAAGATCTACGACGTGCCGGCCGACATCTTCGCGCCGTGCGCACTCGGTGGCATCGTCAACCCCGAGAATCTCGATCGCCTGCTCGCCGCTGGCGACCTGAAGATCATCGCGGGTGCTGCCAACAACGTGCTCGACCACGATTCGACCGGGCAGCTGCTGCACGACAAGGGCATCCTCTACGCGCCCGACTACGTCATCAACGCAGGCGGCCTCATCAACGTGTCGGAGGAGCTCGGCGGCTACAACATCGACCAGGCCAAGAAGCGCGTCGCGAAGATCTACGACAACCTGACGCGCGTCTTCGACCTGAGTGACACCCTCGGCATCCCGCCGCACGAGGCCTCCGAGAAGGTCGCCCTCGAGCGCATCGCGATGGTGCGCCCGATCGCCGACGTCTACACCGGCCGCGCCCGCACCGCCTGGCAGCACAAGCCGATCGCGCTGCAGAACAACGGCTGACCCGCGGCCCGGCATGTTCGGGCTCCGTGCCACTCCGGTCATCACGATCGCGCTCGTCGCGGTGAACGTGCTCGTGTGGGCGCTCGGCCTCCTGCCTGCGCAACCGAACGCCCAGGCTCCGATCGACCGCGTCGAGCGCAACAACGTCTGGTTCATCGAATACGGGTCGATCCCGTGTGAGCTGACCGGTCGCTGCGCGAACCAGCGCGGCACCGCCTCCACCAGCAGCCGGTTCGACATGACGCCCGCGACCGTGCGCATCTCGGTGCCGGCGCGTCCGCCCGTGCTGACGCTGTTCACGAGCCTGTTCCTGCACGGCGGGTTCCTCCACCTCGCCTTCAACATGCTCTTCCTGTGGATCTACGGCCGCGTCATCGAAGACGCGATGCACCCCCTCGCCTTCGTCGGCTTCTACCTGCTGACCGGGGTGATCGCGACGCTCGCACAGGCCATCGCGGCATCGGGGGCGGGGAGCCCGATCATCGGCGCGAGCGGCGCCATCGCCGGGTTGATCGGCGGGTACCTCGCCCTCTATCCGCGCTCGCGACAATTCTCCGCCCCCTACTTCATGTGGATCGGTGCGGGGGTCTGGGGCCTGCTGGAGTTCATCGCCACGTGGCGCGGCCTGCTCGCTCCAGCCGCGCTCGCCGGCGGCATCGCCTACGTCGCCCACGTCACGGGCTTCGCCTTCGGATTCATCACGGTGCGTTGGTTCGCCGACCGTCGCAATGACGAGTACGACGAGCTCGCCGAACTCACCTGACGCTCAGGCGAGCACCATGCCGCTCTCGCGGTAGTGGGCGTTGGAGCGACGACGCTCGAGGGGCAACGCCGCCGGGTCGCCGCCGGTGCCGGTCTCGTTCACGCTGGCGCGGCCCGTGCCGAGGTCGAGCTTCACCATGAACTCGTACCAAGCGATGTCCCAGGAGAGCGTGACGCGAACACGGCGCGGAATGCCGGGTCCCTCGTCGTGGAGGTTCACGACCGGGTCGCCGAGCGTGCGTGCGATGCGCGCCATGCGCTCGAGCGCAGGTGACTGGTTGAAGGCGTCGAGCGCGAGGCCGGTCATGCGCATCGGGCTCGTCTCGGCGATGCGCGCGCCCTGCAGGCGTGCGATGCGGGCATCACGGTCACGCACGGCGGCGCGCAGCTCCACGAGCTCGGCGCCCTGTCGCTGGCGCAGCCGGGCCTCCTCGGCGCGACGCGCGGGGTCGAGGTCGCGGCGGAGGCGGGTGAGTTCGAGCTCCTGCGCGCGCAGGCGTGCTACCAGGTGGGCGGAGGCGCGGTGCGCTTCTGCATCGGTCGACCCCGCAGCGCGGTCGAGGATCGCGGCCTGCGGAGGCGTGAGGGTCGTCGGCGCGACCGGGGCTGCGGCGACGGGCGCCGGGTCGGACGGCTCGAAGCGCTCGACGCGCAGGCGCGTGCCGCCGCCGGTGACGCGACCGTCGCCGACGGCTTCCCAGCCGCGTGTTCGCGCGCGTCCGGCGCACAGCTCGCAGATCGGGGCGATGCGATCACTCTTGGGGTCGCGATGGGGCACGAGGATCTCGCCGACGAGCACGTCGCGGCGACAGATCGCGCAGTCGGTTGCGGCAAGGTGCGCGCTGCTTTCGACCTGTGACGACATCCCGTGCTGCTCCCCTTCTGACGACTGCTGCACTGCCGACGCGGGGTCGGCGAAACGTGCAGGACGATGGTAGCCGGGCCTGCCCCTCCGTGCGGCAGTTCAGCGGGAGACGACGACGCTCGAATCGCTCGACGCCACCGCCTGTCGGAGATAGCGACCCGTCAGCGTGTCGGAATCCGCTAGCTCGGCCGGCGTGCCCTCGAACATGACCTGTCCGCCGAGGGCTCCACCCTCGGGTCCGAGGTCGATGATCCAGTCGGCCTGGGCGACCACGTCGAGGTTGTGTTCGACGACGATGACCGTGTTGCCCGCCGTGACCATGCGGTCGAGCAGCTGCACGAGGTTGTCGACGTCAGCCATGTGGAGGCCGGTCGTGGGCTCATCGAGCACGTAGGTGGAGCCACGGCTCCCCAGTTCGGAGGCCAGCTTGATGCGCTGCGCCTCGCCGCCGGAGAGGGTGCTGAGCGGCTGGCCGAGCGTCAGATACCCGAGCCCGACGTCGGCGATGCTGCGGGCCCGCCGCACGACGTTCGGGATGGTCAGCTGGTCGGCTGCCTCCTCGGCGGTGAGCGCCAGCACGTCGGCGATCGACAGGCCGTCGAGGCGGAGCTCGAGCACGTCGGCTCGGTAGCGCGTGCCCGAGCACACCGGACACGGCGTGATGACCGGATCGAGGAACGACAGTTCCGTCTCGATGAAGCCGCGCCCCTCGCACTCGGCGCACGCTCCTTGGGAGTTGAAGCTGAACAGGGCCGGCGAGACGCCGTGTGCCTTGGCGAACGCGGCGCGGAGTGGATCCATCAGCCCCGTGTAGGTTGCCGGGCAGCTGCGGATCGAGGTGCCGACCGGTGACTGGTCAACGACGACGATGCCGTCGTACTGCTCGACGAGCCCGCGCATGACGAGCGTCGACTTGCCGGAGCCCGCGACCCCCGTCACGGCCACGAGCGCGAGCGTCGGGAAGTCGACGCTGACGTCGACCAGGTTGTTGGCGGTGACGTGCTCGACGCGCAGCACCTCGTCGAACGCACGGGGCTCGCGATTGAGCTGTGTGGTGCGCGCGAGGTGCGTGCCGGTCGAGGTCGCGCTCGCGACGAGGTCGGCGACCTCACCCTGGAACACGACGTGACCGCCGGCACGCCCGGGTCCGGGGCCCACGTCGATCACGTGGTCGGCGGCGAGGATGACGTCGCGGTCGTGCTCGACCACCAGCACCGAGTTGCCGCGGTCGCGCAGGCGCGCGAGCAGGGTCGCGACCTGGTCGACGTCGGCCGGATGCAGGCCGACGGTGGGCTCGTCGAAGACGTACATGAGGTCGACGAGGCTGCTCGAGAGGTGACGCACCATCTTGATCCGCTGCGATTCGCCGCCCGACAACGTCGAGGTCGCGCGATCGAGCGTGAGGTATCCGAGCCCCAGCCCCTGCATCTGCGCGAGTCGCAGGTCGATCTCGGCGACCATCGTCGCCGCCTCGGGTTCGCGCACGCCGCCCAGCACCTCGCGGAGCGCGATCACGTCGAGCTGGCACCAGTCGGCGATGCTGCGACCGTCGATCCGGCAGGCGCGTGCACGTTCGTTGAGACGGGTGCCACCGCACTCCGAACAGGTCGCGCGCGTGACGAAGCGATCGAAGCTGCGGAGGTAGGCCTCCGACACCTCGTTCGGATCGCGCTTGAGGTAGATGCGCTCGAACCGGGTGATGAGCCCCTCGAATTCGTCAGGGCCTGCGTCGTGGTAGAGGAAGGTGTTCCAGTCGTCACGGGACCAGCTCCCCACCGGTACGCGACGGTTGAAGCCGGCACGTGCGTACATGCGCCACGGCCAGGTGCCGACCCCCATCGTCGGGTGCATCAGCGCTCCATCGTCGAGCGACAGCGACCGGTCGACGAGCTTGTCGGGATCGGGTTCGGTCGTCACCCCCATGCCGTGGCAGCGTGGGCACATGCCCTCGGCGTCGTTGAAGGCGAGCAGGTTGGAGGGGAACACGACCGGACTCCCGATGCGGGAGAAGAGCAGGCGCATCACGGGATTGATGTCGGTGGTCGTGCCGACGGTCGATCGTGGTCCGCCGCCGAGGCGCGTCTGGTCGACGATGACCGCGGTCGACAGCCCGTCGATGAACTCGACGTCGGGCTTGCCGTAGTGGGGCATGCGCTGGCGGACGAATGCGGAGAAGGTCTCGTTGAGCTGGCGCTGGGCCTCGGCCGCGATCGTGCCGAACACGAGCGACGACTTGCCCGACCCCGAGACGCCCGTGAACACGACCAGCTGTCGCTTGGGCACGTCGAGGGTGACGTCGCGCAGGTTGTTGGCGTGCGCGCCGCGGATCACGATGCGATCGTCGCCCTTGTCCTGATGCTGCACGCCACGTGCCACGAAGCCTCCCGATACCGATGAGGGGAAGGTTGCCCGCCCCTGACGTGATTAGGCCGGCGACTGGGTAGGGAATCGCCATGCAGATCACCGCGCACCGCACCAGCCCCGCTCCGTCAGCCGTTTCCTCGCTCGAGAACCTCGCCGTGCTGCGCACGTCGGACGTTGCCGAGAACGGCGACTACACGGTCGACACGACGACCGTGCCGTTCGACGATGCGGCCGGTTCGGCGGGCTTCCACATGCTGACCCGTTACGTGCAGGGCGGCGCGCTCATCCACGCGACCCAGTACTTCGCGAATCCGCGCGAAGCGGCGGCGCGGCATGCACTCGCCGACGCGATCGAGGGCAGCGGGCTCCTCGCGCAGCTGCAGCCCACGACGACCAAGGGTCGCGCCGAGGCGGGCCTCACGCGCATCTACCTCGATCGACGGTCACGCTTCATCGAGTTCTCCAACACGGCGGTGCCGGCAGCGGCGCAGGCCGTGCTCGACGCGCTCGAGGCCTACCGCCTCGTCGCATCACGCCACGACTGACACGGCGCGCATCCGGTCGAGGATGCGATGGATCCACCCCTGCCCCACCGCGTGGTCGAGCGTGCCCTCGGCGAAGCGTTCCTGCCGGACGAGCAGGGTGAGCAGTTGCTGCAGGTCACGGAGCGACGCACGCTCCATCGCCCCTGACGTCTCGAGCAGCACGTGCCCCTGGTCGCGCCACTCGACCCAGTCGAACACGACGACCATGTCGCACTCGTAGCAGTCGGCGACGAAGGCATCCAGCTCGTCGGTCGTCGGGGGCTGCGCCCGTTCGAACAGGGGGAGCCATGCCGCGGAGAACGCGGCCCCGTCGGCATTCGGTGCGGATTCAGGGGCGAGGACGTCGTCGGAGCCGGGTTCGTGCATGGCGGCAACCTATCTCGGCCGGGCCACCGCGCGGCCCGAATCCCGTGACGGATCATCGATCTCGTCGTACAGTCGAAGCTCTGGCTTCGACCGTAGGACCTCCCCGATGACGTTCCCGACCCGATTCCGCGCAGTTCGCGCGTTCGTGATCACCCTGTCGCTCGCGTGCGTGGCCTGCGTGCTGCCCGCAGCGGCGTTCGCTGCGCCGACGAACGTCCAGTTCGCGGCACCGGGCGCGGGACAGCTCCAGGACGGGCTGGTGTACGCGAAGGTGACGTGGACCGATGCCGACCGTGATCTCGCGGAGCACTTCCGCGTCGGCAGCTCGCCGACGAACCTCGGCGTCGTCGATTCACAGACCTTCTTCCTGAACACCGCCGGGCTCCCCGACGGCCCGCAGTCGTTCACCCCGGTCGTGAAGTACGAATCCTCCGCATCGTTCTTCTCGGGCACACCCATCACGCTCTACGTCGACAACACGGCGCCTACGGCGACCGTCGCCGATGGTCCGGCCAACGGCGCCGAGGTGCATCCGGGCGCGCAGGTGTTCACGGTCACCGCGAGCGACGGCTACTACGCGGCTGCAGGCGTCTCGGAGGTGCGCTGCTCACTCACCGACCTGACGAGCGGTGTCGTGCTCGCAGACCTGTCGTGCAAGGCAGCGCGGTCGTTCACGACCGGCGACCTCGAGCTCGGCTCGTACCGGTTCAGCGTGACCGCCAGCGATCGGCGCAACCACCGCTCGGCCGCTGCTACTCGGACCTTCTCGGTGGTTCCCGTCCCGCCCGTCGTCACGCCGCCCGTGGTCGCGCCCGCTCCGGAGCCGGCACCGGCCGCAGCCGCGTCACCTGCCCCGCGCGTCGAGACAGCTCCCAACGCAGCCGCAGCCGTCGTCACGAAGGCTCCGGTGCGCTACTGCGTCGTGCCGATCCTGCGCGGCTACACGCTGGCGGCCGCGAAGGTACGCCTGGCGCGTGCCGGATGCGCGGTCGGCCAGGTCACCCGTGCGCGCGGGCTCAGGACGCGCGTCGGCAAGGTGAGTGCCCAGGGCATCGCGGCCGGGACGGTGCTCGCCTCGGGTCGCCGTGTCGGCCTGCGCGTGGGTCGCTGAGCGTCAGGACGACGAGCCTGCGGGAAGTCGCAGCGGTCTCGAGGATTGCGCATGGTTCCCGAAGTCGCCGGCGAGGCGCGTGATAGGACCTCGTCGCTGGCAACGCCCATCCTCCGACCTCGCAGGAGTCTTCCATGTCGAACTTCGCCTTCTTCGCCCACATGTTCGGGCTCGTCATGCTCGCCGCGGGCGTGGGTGTCGCTAACTACTCGGGCATCATGATCGGCAGGTCTGCGACCGCGTCGAGCGTCGCACTGTGGAGTCAGGTCAACCACCGCATCGAATACATGGCCACGCTGCCGGGCGCGCTGATCCTGCTGCTGTCGGGCACGTACATGGTCGATGATCGAGGCTTCGGTTTCGGCGACGTCTGGGTGGGCGCCGCATACGCACTCTGGCTGCTGGCCGTCGTGGTCGGCGCGGGCGTGCTCGGCGCGAACGCGCGGGGGCTCCATCGCGCCGCGACTGCCGCCGTGGCAGCTGGTCACGAGGATGACGCCGACGTGCTCGCTCGGTCGAACAGCCCGATCGGACCGGTGCTGGGCAACGTCCTCAACGTGATCGTGGTCGCGTTCCTCTACCTGATGGTGTACAAGCCCGGGGCGTAACGCGGTCAGGGCGGACGCCCCGACCGATGGCACTGGCGCATGAAAAAAGCGCCGGCAAGGCCGACGCTCATTCGATGGAGGTGGACGGGATCGAACCGACGACCTCATGCTTGCAAAGCACGCGCTCTCCCAACTGAGCTACACCCCCATATGTGGCAATCCTAGCGTACCGGGGCGGAGCGGTCCATGCCTGCAGCTCGGGCGACTTGTCCAGCTTGCCTGTCGACCAGATCGACTTCGGCAGTTTTGGCATTCCTTATATGCCGCGCGCGTGAACCGATCGCTGCTGCAGGGGTAATCATGGAGGCAGCGGGAGCGGTTCCCGCACGCAGCGCCCGCAGGCGCACCACGGAGCCATCCCACATGATCCTCTACCTCATCATCATGCTTCCCTTCCTGCTCCTGGGAATGTGGGCCCAGCGACGCGTGCACAGCTCCTTCGAGCAGTGGTCGCAGGTGCGGTCGTCCAGTGGTCGGACCGGCGCGGAGGTCGCGCGCGCGATCCTGGATCGCAACGGCCTCACCAACGTCGAGATCCGCTCGACCCCGGGCGAGCTGAGCGACCACTACGATCCGCGCAACCGCACGGTGAACCTGAGCCCGTCGGTGTTCGGCTCCGCGTCGATCTCCGCCGTCTCGGTGGCGGCACACGAGGTCGGACACGCGATCCAGCACGAGAAGGCCTATGCACCGTTCCGGGCGCGTTCGGCCGTGGCCCCGGCGGCGCAGTTCTCGTCGTCGGCGTTCATGCCGCTCTTCATCGCGGGCATCGTGCTGCAGATCTTCACCGGCGCGGGCGGCGGCATCGGCGAGTACTGCATGATCGCCGCGATCGTGCTCTTCGCCGTCGGGGTGCTCTTCCAGCTCGTGACGCTGCCGGTCGAGTTCGACGCCTCCAAGCGCGCGAAGCGCCAGCTCACCGACATGAACATCTCATCGGGTGGCGCCGCCGAGGCGAAGGGCACCGCGCAGGTGCTCAATGCCGCCGCGATGACCTACGTGGCTGCCGCGCTCGCAGCGGTCGCGCAGCTCGCCTACTTCGTGTTCCAGATGATGGCTGCTCGCAACTGACACTGCGGCCCCGAACGTCGCCAGTGACACGAGGGGCCCGCGACCGGTGGTCGCGGGCCCCTCGTCACGTCCCGTGGGTCGACCCGGTCGGGTCAGTCCCAGTTGAAGTCGCGCGGTCCGTCGGTGAACCAGCCGTCGGCCTGCTGCTGGTCCTTCGACTTCTTGCGGCCGAGGCCGAAGAAGCGGGGTCGAGCGGTGCGCTCGCGAGGGGCGTGGGCCTGCGGAGCATCGGAGGCCAGCGGTTCGTCGGCGTCGATGACCAGCACGGGCTGCTCGCCCGTCGCGGCATCCTCGAACTCGATGTCACTGGCGTGCGTCGTGTGCTGCGGCGCGTCGAACGCCGACGTCGTGAGCATGGTCTGCTCGGCACTGACCGGCACCGTCTCGTCGCGCGGACCGACACCGCCCGGGAAGCGCAGCAGGTCGCCGCCGTCGACGTCGGTCGCTGCCGATGCGTCGACCGTCGAGACCGGCGCGTCGAGGTCGCCCTCGTCCTCGTCGATGTCCTCGACGAGCGACAGCATCGGTGTCATGCCCGTGAGCGGCTCGAACGGATGGCCGTGGCCGAACGCCGGCTCGAGGGCGGTCGCGGCCTCCATGGCCTGCTCCGGCGACGGGCCGGTGAACATCTGGGTCGAATCCGGATCGAAGCTCGAGGCCGGAGCGACACCGTCGTTGAAGACGGTTTCCACGTCATCGGCGACGACGACCGTGCCGTCGATGCCGCGCGAGGGGCCACCCGGGTAGCGATCGAGCGGATCGCCGACGTCGTAGCGTGCGAGCGGCATGGCCGCTTCGAGCAGCGTGTTCTGCTTCTTGAGCGCGAGGTGCTCCTCGATCGCTTCCGTGAATACTGATCGGGCGTTCGTCATCTGGTCGTCCTGCTCCCCATGGGGTCCTGGTCGGAATCTGCAGGCATGGTAGCAACGAGCAACTCGACGACGCGGCGCTTGGCAACGAGGTGCGCCACCCTCGGCCACCGGTGCGGCCCTTCCCGCCCCTCGGTGGCCTCCCGACCGTGGATCAGGTGCCGGACTCCGACTTGGACATGTCGGTGGTGAACAGCTCGGGGCCCTGGTCGCGGTACTCCGTGACCATGTACTGGAGGGCCGCCTTGTTCGGCGTCTTGCAGTAGATCTGGTGGGTCCAGGCCACGTAGTAGACGCCGTCCTTGGGATTCTTCTTCCGCGGCATGACGAGCAGGTGGTACGGATTGATGCGCGCGGCGTCGAGGAGGTCGTTCTTCTCGTCGTTGCTGAGCCCCTTGTAGAGCATGACGATGTGACCGTGCTCGAGGTTGTGCACCCACTCGACCTCGCGCTGCTCGGTGTCGTAGAGACCCCAATCGAGCGGCACCTGGTAATGGCTACCGCTGTGCGGCGGGTTGTGCTTGTAGTCGACCTTCTCGTTCACGTCGGACGTGTGTCCACGGCCTTCCGACTTGAACTCCTCGGGCGCCGTGCAGCCGTACTTCTTCTGCGTCGCCTCGTCGAACTTCTGGGTGGTGATCACCTTGTTGCGCCCGGTCGCCGTGTCGGCGTTCGAGGTATCGGCCTGGTACTTCTGGCCGAACTGGCCGCAGCCTCCTGCGATCAGGAGGGCTGCGAGGACAATGAGGATCATCGGGATACGGCGCATGGCAGGAATCTACCAGAGCCGTTCCCACGTGCCCTCGCGCGCGAGCGATGTGCCAGCACGGTCGAAAGCCCGACTGGTAGCCTCCAGCGTTGAAGCATTCGACGGGAGGATCAACATGCAGGTAGTCAACGGACCCATCCAGAAGGCGTTCCCCGCCTGGTCGGCCGCAAGCACGCTCACGGGCGTGCACGGAGTAGCGGCGTACCGGAGCGTGCTCGAAGCAGCGCACGCGACCACGCCGAGCGACCGACTCGACGCGGGCATCCGCGCGTACACGAGCTTCGACCACGCGCTCGACAACGCCCGCACCCTGCCGATCACATGGGCGATCCCGCAGATCGACCGGTACCTCACCGGATACGACGTCGCACGCCAGATCATGCTCCAGCTCGCGAACAGCGACCTGGTACCCGGTGCCCGCGAGCACGTCGGGAGCCAGACCATGCACGCCGGCCGGGGTTCCTTCGCCAACGCGATCGAGGTCGCACGCGCAGACGGCTCGCGGTACGGCGCGCACGTGGCGTCGGGTTGGCTCGCCGCTGCAGCAGAGGACGCCGCCAACGGCGCCGCCCTCCTCCGCACCTCGAGCGGGCTCGGCACGCAGCTGCTCGCCGGCATCCAGCAGCTTCGCGTGGCCGTCGCGAAGCGCCAGCCGCTCGACCAGCGGCTCGTGACCACGGTCGGCGACCTGTTCGCGCAGGCCGATGCACAGCTCGCGGCGCAGGTGGCAGCAGCCACCCAGGCCGTCACGACCCGCGACATCCCGGCCGAGCAGGCCGCGATGCGTTCGACCGGCGCCCTGCTCGACGGCTGGCTCGCCGGCGCATGACCGACCTCGGGGCATCCGACGACGAACGCGCGATGCGTGACGTCGAGGAGGGTCTCGTCGCCGCGCTGCAGGAAAGCGACACGGCGGTCGAGACCCTCCAGGACTCCACGCAGGATGCGCCGCGCGTCGCGCGCCGCAGGCGTGGCGCCATCGGCGCGGCAGGCATGCTCCTCGCACTGCTAGCGCTCGTGGTTACGCGTCGCCGAAGGTGATATATTGGCCCCGCACGGGCCTGTGGCGCAGTTGGGAGCGCGCCTCGTTCGCATCGAGGAGGTCGTGGGTTCGAATCCCATCAGGTCCACTGCACAGGAGCGCCGATCGGGCACATCACCCGATCGGCGCTTTTTTTGTGCCCCGAGGGCGCCCCTCGACCGGCGCCGATGCGACGAACACGCATCTCCACCGGGCGGCCGGAGCAGTGACACCGCCCCGACATTCGTCCCGAAGACCGTCCGCCCACGGCTGACAGGCCGCGGCTGACACCCCCGCCGACGCGCGCACGCCTGTCAGCCAATCCCCCACTGACACGTCGATCGCAGCGTTTCGAACGTGCCATGACACACCCCTTCGGGCGCGTTTCGACTGACGCGCGACGCGGTGCGTAGTGATGCGCTACTGACAGCCACGCCTGACACGCAATCGCATGATTGCCCCTCATGACATTGACGTGACTGCCGATGCTGGTGCCGTGCAATTGCTGACACCTCTGCTATCGTGGTCGACTGACACGCGTTTGCAGGGGTTTGACACCCTGAGACCCCGGGCAGCAAGCGAGTGACATGGGTGCCGTCGGTAGGACCGTCGTCGCCACGAACACGATCCACACCGACTCAAGGAACGAAGGCACACATGACGAACCTCCCTGACGCCAAGGCGAAGCAGCTGCCCGCAAGTGGCAGCACCTCGCTCGGCTCACCGCGTGCCACCAGCGCACCCAAGACCGTGAAGAAGGACGGCACCGTCGT
>JAOPYW010000370.1 GCA_025964405.1 Thermoleophilia bacterium
ATCGGCACCAGCCTCGACCACTCGGCGATGTTCGTCGCGTGTCGCCTGGCGGCGGAGCGCGGCGCGCAGATCGTCGTGGCGGGCGTCATCGAGGTGCCACGCAGCCTCCCGCTCACGGCTGACATGGTCGACGCCGAGCGCGCGCTCAACACCCAGCTCGACCACGCCAAGCTCATCGGCAAGGAGTTCGGCGTCGACGTGGTCACGCGCGTGCTGCGCGCACGCAACGCGGAGAGCGCGATCCTCGAGGAGGCCGAACGCCGCGAGACCGAGCTCATCCTGCTCGGCGTGAGCCCGCGCCGCCACCTCGGCCTCAGCCTCATCGGCCGCGGCAACGAGCGCATCATGCGCCGCAGCCCGGTGCGTGTCATCATCGTGCGGGAGAAGGACGACTACATCCTGCCCGGTTCGCGGCAGCGCCAGGAGGCGATCCGGTGAAGGCGTTCGCGCGACTGGGAAGTGCGCTGTCGGGCCTGCTCGTCGGCCTGGGCGTGGCCATCACCGCCAAGACCGCGCAGCTCAACGGCTTCGACGGGTTCGTGCTCGGCTACGCGGTCGGTCCCGGCCTCGTGCTGACCGGCCTCATGCGCATGAAGCTCCAGCGGGCGCTCGAGCGCCGGCAGGGGGAGGAGGGTGATGATGGCGACACGCCGTGACTCCGAACTCAAGCAGGACGTGCGCCAGAGCCGCCTGGCGGCCGTGCTGTTCATCAACCTCGCGATGGCCGTGTTCGTCTCGCTCGGCGTCGTCGCCGACCGCGCCGTGGGGCTCACTCCCGGCATCTTCATCATCGCCGGCGTCGTGTTCCTGCTCATCCTGATCGCCTACATCGAGGGCATCATGATGCTGCCCCAGGCCGGTGGTGCGGCAGGCTTCGCGCGTCGTGGCCTGGGCGAGATGACCAGCTTCTTCGCGGGCTGGGCGCTCATGCTCGACTACCTCATCCTGATCGTGCTCACGGCCTACGTCGGCGTGCACTACCTCGCCTCCATCCCGGGCTTCGACTGGCTCCTGCACTCGCCATCTGACGCGATCGGCGCGGGATGCTTCATCGCCGTCGTCGGCCTGATGGCGCTGCGGCGACTCAAGCCCTCGGCCCGGGTGAGCGCGTCGATCGCCATCATCGCGCTGCTCGCGCTCATCGCGCTCGCCGTGGTCGGACTGTTCCGCGTGTTCGAGTGGGGCACCATCACCGCGACCGTCGACATCGGATTCTCGCCCTCGTGGCACGACATCCTCTACTCGTTGCCGGTGGCGATGATCGGCTTCACGGGCATCGACAGCGTCGCGAACCTGGGCGGCGAGATGCACCGCGCCGGGCGCACGGTGCCGCGGCCGCTCATCTGGTCGGGCGTGGTCAGCGTGGGGATCTTCGTGCTGCTGAGCATGGTGGCGCTCAATGCGCAGCCGGTCACGGGCGTCGGCGCGGGGGCGTCGACCCCGCTCGGGGAACAGTCGGGATGGATCGACCGGCCGGTGATCGGCATCATCGACGGCCTCGGGCTCTCGTCCGGTGCCGAGCAGATGGCGCGCATCGTCTTCGCCCTGCTCGCGGCCACCGTCATGTTCCTCGCCGCGACGAGCGCGCTCGCTGCGCTCGGTCGGGTCGCCTACTTCATGAGCCGGCATCGCCAGGCGCCCTCGGGCCTGCTCCAGCTCGACCGTCGCACGGGAGCCCCCAAGCGCGCGATCTTCGGGCTGACGCTCATGGCGCTGGTGCTGCTCGCCGTCACGGCGTCGGTGAGCGACAGCGCCGTCGTGCTGGCACAGGTCTATGCCTTCGGGGCGACGTTCACGGCGACCCTGGCCGGCGTCGGTCTCGTGCGCATGCGCTTCACCGAACCGGAGCTCGAGCGCCCCTTCCGAGCCCCGCTCAACGTGCGCATCGCCGGGCGCTCGGTGTCGGTGCTCATGGTGCTCGGCACCCTGGCCGCGCTCGGCATGTGGCTGCTCGTGCTGGCCACCCACGATTCGGCCCGCGCCGTGGGCCTCGCCTGGATGATGTTCGGGTTCGTGCTCTACGGCACCTACCGGCTGACCCATGGCCTGCCCCTCGCGCGTCGTGCGGCCGTGCGCGTGTACAAGGCGCCGCGCATCGACGCCCGCTCCTACGCGAAGGTGCTCGTCGCCGTCCGGCCCGAGGCGGGCAAGCTCTACGGCGCTGGCGATGCCGAGGTCATCGCGCTGGCGAAGAAGCTGATCGACGACCGCCAGGCCGGTGCTCCCGCGCCGGAGATCGACGTCATGCTCGTGCACGAGCTGCCCCTGACCGAGGCGCTCGACGCGCCGCTCGGCGATGCCGATGCCGCGACGGCGCGGCGGCTCGCCCGCATCCGTCAGGTGGCCTCGAAGCTCGATCTGCGCGTGTCGAGCTCCGTCACACGCGCACGCGCTGCCGGGCGCGCGATCTGCCAGGAGGCGGAGGTTCGCGGCTCCGACGCGGTGCTCCTCGCCACACGCACGAAACGCCGCACCGGTGATGAGGTCTTCGGCAAGTGCGTCGCGTACGTGCTGCGACACGCGCCCTGCGACGTCGTCGTGCTGGCGCTCCCCGAGGCGTCGTTCCGCAAGGTGCCCAAACCGCCACCGCCGCCGCCGGTCGCATCGCCCTTCCTGCAGCCACCTCCCGGTTCCGGGCTCTGAGGAGTAGGCTGGTGCAATGAAGGTCATCATCCTCGGTTCAGGTCGCGTCGGTTCCGCCATCGGACGTGCCCTCGTGGCCGCACAGCACGACGTCGCCGTCATCGACTCCGACCCCGATTCGCTCATCCGGCTCGGCGGTGACGACTTCGACGGCGACTTCTACGTCGGGGAGGCGCTCGACCCCGCCGTGCTGGAACGTGCGGGGATCAAGGAGGCTGACGCCTTCATCGCCTCGACCGACGACGACAACACCAACGCCGTCGTCGCGCAGATCGCCCAGCGCCGCTACCACGTCGGCTCCGTCGTGGTCCGCATCTTCGATCCTGAGAAGGCCGCCTTCTACGAGCAGCGCGGGCTCAAGGTGATCTGCCCGACCATCCGCGCGATCAGCGAGATGATCGCCGCGGTCGACTCGGCGCCCGTGCCGTTCCACGCCGAGCAGGAGCTGGGCTGATGTACGCAGTCATCGTCGGCGGCGGTGTCGTCGGGTACAACGTGCTCCGCGCACTCACCGGCCTGGGCTACGAGACCGTGCTCATCGAGAAGGAGAAGCTGCGCTTCGCCAACCTCGAGGCCGAGTACGAGCACATGGTGCTCCACGGCGACGGCACCGAACTCGCCATCCTGGAGGCAGCCGGCGTCGCCCGCGCCGACCTCGTGATCGCGGTCACCGGGCTCGACAACGACAACATCGTGGTCGCGCAGCTCTCCAAGGAGCACTTCAAGACCGCCAAGTGCATCGCGCGCGTGAACGACCCGCGCAACCAGGAGCACTTCGACGCGCTCGGCATCCGGTTCACCGTAAGCGCGTCCCAGTCGATCCTCTCGCTCATCGAGCACGAGGTGCCCGACCACCGAGTCGTCAACATGCTCAACCTCCGCCACGAGAACCTCGAGATCATCGAGCTCAACGTCGGGCCTAGCGCGCCGATCGTCGGGCAGCCCGTCGCGAAGATCAAGATGCCCGCGAACGCCCGCCTCATCTCGGTCACGCGCGACAACCAGTCGAGCATCGCCGTGGGTGACACGGTCGTGCAGCCCGGCGATCGCGTCATGGCGATCCTCGAGCCGTCGAAGGAGGACGAGCTCGTGCGCCTCCTGCTCGGCGACTGACACCGAATTGCGCGAAGGGGCGGGATGCGCATGCGCGCATCCCGCCCCTTCGTCGTGAACCGTGGTCGACGTCAGCCGCTCAGGCTGCAGCCGTCGCCTTCGGGGCGTCGGCAGTGGCCTTCGGTGCGTCGGTGGCCGCCTTCGGTGCGTCGGTCGCGGCCTTCGTGCCTCCAGCTGCCGGCGGGCTGACCGCCTCGGCACCTGCAGCAGCACCCTCGGCACCGAGCTTCGGGGCCTTGTCGTCGGCCGTCGCGCCGCCCGCGGCCGCGTCGGCCCCGGCCTTCGCGTCAGTCGCCTTCGGGGTCGTGCCGTCGGCCTTCGCCTTCGCAGCCGCTGCCTGCTCGGCCGCGGTGCCCTCGGCCGGCTTGGTGTCCTTGAGGGACTTCGGGTCGACGCCGTCCTGCTTGACCGCGTCGGAGATGCCCGTGAGCTCCTCCTTCGTGACCTTGCCGTCCTTGACCGCCGCGTCGAGCTTGTCGAGTCCGCCGGCGCCCAGGCGCCCTTCGAACGTCGCGCGCTCCTCGGCGGTGACCGTGCCATCCTCGAGCGCCTTTGCGATGTCGTCCTCGAGCTTCTGCGAGACCGCGCCGTCGATCTTCTCGTCGAAGACCGCGAGGTCCTTCTCCGAGATCGGCTTGCCGTCCTTGATGGCCGCCGCGAGGTCCTCCATGCCGGCGTCGCCCAGCTTGGCGGCGAGCGACGTGCGCTCCTCGGGTGAGATCGTGCCGTCGGCGAGCGCCGCCTTGACCTCGGCCTTGAGCGCCTTGACCGCCTTCGGATCGGCGGCGACCTCGCCCTTGACCATCTTGACGCCCTTCTTGGCGCCGTCGACGAACGCGTCGCGCTCCTCCTTGTCGCCCAGCAGCGCGCTGTCGCTCATCTGGTACAGCGTCTCGAGGAACGCCGTCATGAGCTGGTCCTGCAGCGTCTTGGAGAGCTTGCCGGTCGCCTCGTCGAGCACGTCGTACGGGCCCGTCGCGCCGAGGTTGGCCAGCGTCGGTCGCGTGTCGATGGTGTTCGAGCCGGTGAGGGGGAGCAGCGTGCTCGCCGCGGTCGGCTCCTCGGCTGCGCCACCACCCGTGGCCTCGATGGTGCCGGTACCCAGCGCCGTCGGCACGAGCGCCTCGGTGTCAGCCGCGTTGGCATCGCCCGCCGCCTGCTGCGCCTCGGTGTGCTGGTGCTGCTGCTTTGCCTTGAACTGCACGTTGCCCAGCAGACCGCTGTTCGACAGCGCCGCGCCGGCCGCCGTCTTGTTGCCGGCCTGCACGAACTTGTTGAACTCGCCTTCGTCGACCTGCACGTTGGGGTCGAGCGCCCAGGCGCGGATGCGCGCGGCGACCATCGCCCGATCCTCGTCGGTCTTGGGGCGGTAGTCCTTCGGCAGGCCGATGAACTTGTTGATCTTCGGGTCGGTGAGCTTGTCCTCGGGCAGGTGCGTCGCCGCGTGCGACGCGAGGATGCCCTCGAGCGCCGGCTTGCCGGTCGCCTGCTCCATCAGCACCGTGTACTTGAGGCCCGCGAGCTCGTCGGCTGCGAAGCCGGTCTCCGAACCGTCCTGGTTGTTGGAACCGATCACGCGGCCCGACCACGACGTCATCGAATCTCCGGTCAGCAGCGCCGCCTCGTTCCACTGGTAGCCCGTGTCGACGAGGTTCGTCATGCCGGTCCACGCCGAGAGCGAGTGGTGTGCGCGGTTCCATTCGCGACCCTTGAAATCCTGCGTGTCGAGCACGTAGTCCTTGAGTGACCCAAGGTTGCCCAGCTGCGCGGTGCGGATCGTGCCGATCTCCTGGTCGGAGACGCCGGCCAACGACGCACCGTTGGCGCCGTCGGTCTTGGTGATGCCGAAGATCGCGAGCGCCGCTCCCTGCACCGTGCCCTTGCCGGCGTTCTGGTTGGCGACGAGCTTCGCGAACGTGGTCGGGTAGAGCGCCTCGAGCGCACCGGTCGCGTTGTAGGTCTGCATGGTCTGCGCGTACGACTGCGGCTGGCCCGTGTCGGGGTCGGCGATGACGCCGAGCTCCTCCATGAAGTTCGCGTCGGTGACGCCGTAGTTCTGCTGCTTCTTGTCGTTGCCGTTCTGGTTCTTCTTGACCGGCTCGCCGCCGTACGCGGGGCCGTCCTTCTGCTTGATCGTCTTGGCCTGGCCGACCGCGCCGGTCGAGCCGTCGACGAAGCGGGGGTCACCCGACACGGGTGCCTTGGGTGCGATGTGACCGCTGTGGCCCGCGACTGCCGGAGCCGTGGCGGCCGCGCCCGTCGCCGCGGTCGTCGCCGTGCTGGTCATCGTCATGCCGGCCATGCTGGTCGCGCCTGCCTGAACACCACTCATGAAGTTCTCCCGTCCCTGTCCTACGGCGTGCGTGTCACGGCTCGATCCGTGTCCCGACGGATCGTTGCGTCGCACGACCCGAGGCCATGCGAAGACACACTCGCCCGTCCAACGTACGACGGCTCGTCGGGTCTGTCGAGGGGCAGGCGGGTGTCAGCCGGCGGGTGTCAGCGCAGCGAGTGCATCCACGATCGAGACGTCGGTGAGCGGGGGAGCGGTGCGCGGCGTCGTGGCCCCGGCTACGAGCGCAGTGGCCCCGGTCGCCGCGAGCACGGCATCGAGGTCGGCGGCGGTGCGCACCCCGGCATGCAGCG
>JAOPYW010000002.1 GCA_025964405.1 Thermoleophilia bacterium
CGTGATGGATTCCGCACCTTATGGCCCGCGACGGATTGCACGGAGGATCGAACCACGAACGGAGATACGGGATGCAGCAGCAGCTCACCCAGATTCGGAGCGCCTGGTCAGGCTTTCCTCGACGCGCACAGCTCGCCATTGCGGGCGTGGCCGTCGTCACCGTCATCGTGCTCTTCCTCGTGCTCCGCGCCGCCACGTCGACGACGTGGGTTCCCGTCACCGCCGCCGGCATGACCCCCGACAAGCTCGGCCAGGCGCAGACCGCGCTCGACGAGGCGGGCTTCGCCTCGCAGCTCAACTCGACGAGCACCGCCGTCGAGGTCGCCGAGGCTGACAGCGCCAAGGCGCAGGGCGTGCTCGCGACCGCCGGCATCGCCGCCAAGGGCAATCGCGTCGAGTGCGCCAAGCAGTTCTCCGAGAACTCGATGACGGGAGGCACGAGCGACCGGTTCAAGGTGCAGCTGCAGAACTGCGAGGAGAACCAGGCCGCGAACGCGATCGAGAACATCGAGGGCGTCTCCAAGGCCTCGGTCGCCGTCTCGCTCCCGGGCAAGGAACTGTTCGCCGAGGACCAGGGCACGGCCAAGGCCAGCGTCACCGTCGACACCGACGGCGCCGAGCTCCCCAAGAAGGCGGTGCTCGGCATCCAGGAGACGGTCGCCGCGCGCTTCGAGGGCATGACCCGCGAGAACGTCTCGATCATCGACGACAGCGGCACCTCGCTGACCTCGTCGAGCGGCGATGAATCCGCCGACACGCAGATGAAGAAGCTCGAGATCGAGGACAAGTACAACACGCTCGTGCAGACCAAGATCGGCAACGCGCTCGACGACATCGTCGGCAAGGGCAACTACTCGGTGATCTCCAACGCCGAACTCGACATGGACCAGATCACGCGCGGCGTGACCGAGTACACCCCGTCGGGCAAGGATGGCGACTCGCTCGTCTCGGTCGAGGACTACGAGAAGGAGCTCCTCAACGGGGTCGGCTCCACCGACGTGCAGGGCGTGGCCGGCGTGGCGACGAACACCGGCACCGCAGCCACGACCGGCGCGGCTGACAACGACACGCGCATCGTGACCGACGACCTCTCGGGCACCGGCACGGCGGGTGACGGCGGCTACATCAAGAACAAGAACAACCTCCAGTACGCGAACAACCGCGTGGAGGAGCGCATCAACGTGGCGCCCGGCACCGTGATCCGCAACCGAGTCAGCGTCAACGTCGACGACAGCGTGTCGGCCGACACCGCCAACGCGGCGAAGGACACGGTCGCCGCCTACATGGGTGGCAACACGCCGGATTCGTTCTCGTTCCACCGCGTGGCCCTGGCGATCTCCGAGACCAACACGGCCGGCGCGACGTCGGGAAGCTCGACCTCGCCGATCTCCGGCTACGTGAAGTGGGCACTGCTCGGTCTCGGCCTCATCGGCCTGGCCTTCGTGCTCCGCCGCGCACTCACCCAGCGCACCGCCGAGCTGCTGGCGCCGGCGAGCGACCTGCTCCTGCTCGACGCAGGTGACTTCACGCCGATCCCGATCGCCGAGCTCGAGGCTGCACTCGCCGCCGCACAGCCCGACGTCGAACGCAACGTGCGCCTCGAACTGCAGCGCAAGGTCGAGCAGATCGCCGAGGCCAAGCCGCAGGACGTCGCGAACGAACTGCGCCGCTGGATGCATCAGGAAGACGTCACCTACGCGGCCCCGCGCCGCAGCTGAAAGGAGGAGCCACGATGACCGCAGCACCCAAGACACCGGCCCGCGCGCTCCCCGAGGTACCGCGCACCGGCAAGCGCAAGGCCGCGATCCTCGCGATCTCGCTCGGGCCCGAGCGCGCCGCCGAGATCTTCAAGCACCTGCGCCAGGACGAGCAGGACGAACTCGTGCTCGAGATCGCCGGCCTCAACGGCATCGACAGCGCTGAGCGCGACGAGGTGATGGAGGAGTTCTACCACTCCCACCTCGCCCAGGACTACATCGCCGAAGGCGGGCTCGACTACGCCCGTGACGTGCTCGAACGCGCGCTCGGTGGCGCCAAGGCGATGGAGATCATCGGTCGCCTCTCGAGCTTCGTGCAGGTCGCGCCGTTCGAGTTCCTGCGCCGCACCGATCCCGCCCAGATCACCAACTTCATCCAGCACGAACATCCCCAGACGATCGCGCTGATCCTCGCCTACCTGCCGGCCGAGGTCGCCTCGGGCATCCTCACCGGCCTGCCCGAGCGCATGCAGTCCGACGTCGCGATGCGCATCGCCGTGATGGATCGCACGCAGCCTGAGGTGATCCGCCAGGTCGAGGCCGTGATGGAGCGCAAGCTCAGCTCGATCCTCAACCAGGACTTCACGACCGCGGGCGGCGTGCTCTCGCTCGTCGACATGCTCAACCTGGTCGACCGCACCACCGAGCGACACATCCTCGAATCGCTCGACGAGACGAGCCCGGAGCTCGCCGAGGAAGTTCGCAAGCTCATGTTCGTCTTCGAGGACGTGCTCCTGCTCGACGACCGCTCGATCCAGCAGCTGCTCAAGGAGCTCGAGGTCAAGGAGCTCGCACTCGCGCTCAAGGGCACGAGCGAGGACGTGCAGGAGAAGGTCTACGCCAACATGTCGCAGCGCGCCGGCACCATGCTCAAGGAAGACATCGCCTACATGGGACCGCAGCGTCGCCGCTCGATCGAAGAGGCACAGCAGAAGATCGTCAGCGTCGTCAGGCGCCTCGAGGAATCCGGCAAGATCGTGATCGCACGCGGCGGCGGCGACGACGAGCTGGTCAGCTGACATGCAGCACCCCGCACGCAACTTCGACTACCTCGACCTCGAACGCCGCCCGTCGATGCACGCCACCGGCGTGATGACCGACCCGCAGCTCGAGCGCTTCGGCCTCGACCCGGCGGCCACCTCCGCCACCGCCGTCGCGA
>JAOPYW010000013.1 GCA_025964405.1 Thermoleophilia bacterium
CGGTCGCGCTGGCGACCGCGTGCGAGAGCTTGAGGTCACCCTTGATGCGCTCGCGGAACTCGCCCGTGGCAAGGCCCTCGTCGCCGTCGCCGATGATGCGATCGACCATGCCCACCACGCGCTGTTCCCACGGCGTGAGCTCCTGCTCGACGGGCCGCGTGCCCCGCACGAGGGCTATGTCGACGTCGGTGCCCCGACCGGTGCCCTGCGCGGGCAGGGTCCTCCAGACGCCGCGGCGCACGAGGTCGAAGACGGTGGCGACGAGCGCCGTCGGCGCGGCCCCGGTGCGCTGCTCGACCAGGGCGACGGCGAGCGCGGGCTCGAGCACGCCGGGGGGGTCGGGGATCGTGCGGTCGACGTC
Organism: Thermoleophilia bacterium; assembly: GCA_025964405.1. GTDB lineage: Bacteria > Actinomycetota > Thermoleophilia > Gaiellales > SKUG01 > JAGQUL01. The sequence goes on from JAOPYW010000013.1 coordinate 362, forward strand.
GTCCGGCCATGCCGATTCGACGAGGGCGCGTCGCCAGTAGAGCCAGGCGAGCAACGAGCCGAGGAGCAGTCCACCGAGTGCCGCGAGCGCGACGTATTCGGTGCGGTGGTGGCGGATGCGGTCCCACCGGGTCTCACGTGCGCGCGCAGCCTCCTGCGAGCGCGGCCCGTCACGGCGCGCGTCGGCGACGCTGCGAACGTCGACCGGGAGCCCTGCGCCGGCGATGCCCGCATCGGCCGGCAGCACGGCGAGCAGCTGCACGACCTCGTTGGGCGCCACGTCGATGGCGTGCACGCCGAACGCGACCCCCGCCTCGCGGGTCGTGCGCACCTGCGCGGCGCCACGTGCATAGCTCCACACGTCGATGTCGCCGGCCGTGGCGGCAGCGCCATCGGGCAGCGTGACGCGCACGTCGAGCGAGCCGAGCGAGGCCTTCCACTCGCTGCCCCACGGGTTCGCGGTGAGGATCAGCTTCCCGGACGCGGGATCGTCGGGCCGACGCACCCAACCGGTGGCGCGGTAGCGGAGCACGAAGTCGCGGTGCTCGCTGGCAGCGTCGTAGTGCCAGACGATGCGGAGGATGCCGCCCGTCGCGGCGCCGGCCGCAGGGAGCGGCGTGGTGCCGAACCTGCCGGGAACGTCACTCGAGCCGAGCGCCACGGATCCCCCCGTGGCATAGGGCGTGGAGCCGTCGGGGCACGCTGCACCACTCGCGGCGGGCGCGGCGTCGGCCGCCGCGCCGAAATCGGTCGCGTGGGCGTCGCCGCTGCTCCCCTCCCCGCACTCGACCACGTCGCTGATGTCATCGCCGCGACGCATCGGTATGTCGCGGTACGCCCCGGCGAAGCGTCCGTCGAAGTCGAACGTGATGCGCTCGGTGACGAGCGCGGAGCCATCAGCCGCGAGGTCGATGTCGACGCGGGCGCTCGGGAGGCCGTAGCTCTTCGACTCGCCGCGCACGCGGTGGTCGACGCCGGCGAACAGCAGCAGGCCCCAGGCGAGCAGCGCCGTGGCGATGACGATGGCGAGCGCCACGGCGGCACTCCGGAGGAACGCTGGATGGATGCGACGGCCCGACATCGGTCCAACCTACCGGTTCGGCCGCCGATCTTCGCTCGTTGCGAACTTATGCGGCCAAGCGCGCCGGAGTGGGTTGCACCGGGCTACTCGCTCCGGGTATCGTCCCGCCTGCAGCGAGCACGGAGCACCCGAGGTTGAGGTCTCCACCGACGTAGCGTACCGGCAACGGAAAACTTCATCGGTGGTTACGGACGAGGGCGCCACCGGCTCGCTGAATATCTTCCGGGGCATCGCACGCGACCAGCGCGGGCGGTGCCCCGCGGCAATTCGCGAGCTTCGCGCCTGCCGGGTCGAGGATGACCCCGGCGCGACCGATAGGCTCTCGGAGCTTCACGGCGTGTGGCCTAGCATGGTAAGGCGCCTCGTTTGGGACGAGGAGATCGCTGGTTCGAATCCAGTCACGCCGATCGACGACGCGAACCTGGCACTCAGGCGAGCGGCCGCACCGACTCAGCGATCGTGCGCAGCTGCGCGGCGGAGAACGGTCCGCTCACGGTGAACAGCTGTCCACCGGTGCGCCACCACAGTCGCGGATTGCCCTGCTCCCCGACCGCGTAGTGGCCGGTGGCGGTCCCGACCTCGATCTCGGTGGTGCTGGCCGCCCCGCACTCGGTACCGAACGGATCGCTGCGGTCCCACTCGGCGGCCAGCGTGCCGCGCGCCGCTCGCGTGGTGTAGTCGACCGCCTCGAGACCGTGTCGCCACTGCGCGTAGAACAGGTTGCCGCCGCGCGGGAAGTATCCTTCGGGTCCGAGGTGGCGACCCGCCCGTGCGTAACCTGCGTGGTCGAGCGTGAAGCCGGTCGGCAGCGCGGTCGGCACCTTGGCCGCGAAGGCGACGCGGGCGTCGGCGACCTTGAGCGACGCTCGGATGAAGCCAGCGTCACTGACATCACGTGTGCCGACGACCTTGAGGGGCGCGAAGTCGCCGGCCCGGCGCGCGCGTGGTGCGAACCTGAGGTCCATGTCGAGCTCCGCGCCGCGCATGTCAGTGACACGCATCGGCACGAGGGTCGTCGGATGGAGCAACACGGTGCGGCTGCCGCTCCCGAGCGCTGCGCACTCGTTCGAGGCGAGCTTGAGCGTGCCCTTGAGGTAGGTGCGTCCACCCGACCTGACCGTGGTCAGCGTGCGCGTGCCGCCGCGCACCCCGGCGATGAGGGGCCAGGCGTAGCCCATGAGGTCGTAGTCGAGCATCGTGCCGGAGTCGGGTTCGACGTCGGCCGCGTGGCGCGTGATGATCGGCTCCTGGAGCCGTGTCACGAACCCGCCGCCGAAGACGCTGGTGCTGCCGTTCACGTCGGTCACCGAGTGGTCATCGACCGGATCGATGTCGTAGGTGGTGACCTCACGGGTGCGACCGGCGGCCGTCCAGTGCAGCACCGTGCGCGTACCGACGGTCGTGCGCACGCCGTGGAGCTCGGTCGTCACGACGCTCGGGCCGAAGGTCGCCCCGGTGCCCGTCGCGCCCAGGCCACTCGACGGCGCGCCCAGGGCGATGGCTGCGGCCAGCAACCCGGTGGTCAGTGCAGTCAGCGTCGCGCGCGAGGTGAACATGCGGCGATCATGCCAACCGGGCACGACGCCGCGCACCGCTCCCCCGACACGTGCGATCAGATGCGCCAGCTGCCGCCCACCAGCACCGGCACCTCGGCGCCGTCGCGACTGAGGCCCGCCACGGTGACATCGTCGGAGCCGATCATGAAGTCGACGTGGATCTGGCTCGTGTTGACCTTGGCCTTGTCGTCGTCGTCGACCGTGAACGAGTAGGCGGCACCGAGCGCGATGTGGCTCGCGGCGTTCTCGTCGAGCAGGGTGTCGAAGTAGATCGTGTCGGTGGCCCCGACGCGTCCCTGCCCGTCGACGAGCGCGACCTCGCCGAGGCGGGCAGCGCCCTCGTCGCGTGCGACGAGCGCTCGAAGGGCGTCGGCGTTCTTCGAGGCGTCGATGCGCACGACCTTGCCGCCCGAGAACTCGACCTCGAGATCTTCGATGAGCGAGCCGTTCGTGAAGAGCGGCTTCGTGGCACGAACGACGCCATCGACGCGGAGCGGGTCGGGCGACGTGAAGACCTCCTCACTCGGCACGTTCGGCATGTGCGGAATGCCGTCGGCGGTCGAGAAGGCGGCGAACACGAAGTGGGAGCTGGGGAGCAGCCCGACGGTGAGGTCGGTGCCGGGGCCCGTGAAGTGCAGGGCGTCGAAGCGGTGCTCGCCGAGCGCGTTGGAGGCGCGCTCGAGCTGCGCCATGCGCTCGCCCCACGCCGCGATCGGGTCATCGGAGTCGAGGCGGCAGATCCACGCGAGCTGCTGCCAGAGCTTGGCGAGCGCCTCCTCCACCGGCAGCTCGGGGAACACGAGCTGCGCCCAGCTCGGCGTCGGGCACGGCACGGCGCTCCAGTTGGTGAGGCGATCGTTGACGACCTGCATCGACTCCTTGCGCGGTGCGCTCTGCTCACGGCCGACCAGCGTCGAGTCGAGGTCGTCGAGCAGGTGGGGCTCGGTCGAGCCGGTGAGTGCTATGCGGGCGCAGCGCTGCTCGCCGAGTGCGAGCATCTTCTCGCCATACCAGCTCGGGTACTGGTCGAGCGTCTCCGGGTCGGCATGGAGCACGCGCTGGCGCTTGATCCACGGGTCGATGTAGGTGACGTCGACGAACTTCGCGCCGCGGCGGTAGGCGGCACCGGTGATCTCGCGGACCAGCTTCTCCTTGCCGAACTCCGCGCCCACGGCGACGGTCTGCCCGGGCTGCACGTTGGCGCCGAAACCGACGATCAGCTCGGCGAGCCGCGGCACGATCGTGCTCGGGTCGATGACGGGGATCTCGGTGGCGGACGCGCTGCTGCTGGTCATGCGGGGAGTTTAGACGACGTGCGGACCCTGCTCCGCCTCGACCTCGCCCGCGAGCTGGTCGAGTTCGCGGGAGATGTTCGTCGGCACGTCGGCGAGGCGGCGCAGCTCGGCGGCGATGCTCCGCAGGTTCGTCGGCAGCTGGTCGACGGTGACGACCCGCGTGGTGTCGGCGTGCTCCTCGATCCAGTCGAGCGGGGCGCCCCACGAGAAGCGCGCGACGAGCATCCAGACAGCGGGGAGCAGGAGCAGCAGGCCCGCGAGCGCGCTCCAGTGACCCACCTGCACGAACAGCAGCGCCGCAACGCCGAGGCCGAGCCCCAGCAGCACGATCGCGGCCACCAGCAACACCTTCATCGCCGCACGGTAACCGCTCAATGCGAGGCGCCCTGCGCGCCGCCCGTCGAGCGTCGAGTAGACGGCGGTGGCGAGCTCCTCCTGGTAGCGGTCACCGTGCGCCGCGATGCGGCCGCGATAGCGCCAGAGGGCGCGCACGAGGCGGAGGGTCGAGGTGCGTCTGCGCGAGCGGGCCATGTGGATGATCCTACGCGCGTGGCACGCCACACCCGATCGGGCACCGCATGCGTATGCACGGTATGGACCCGACCACCCGCACCATCCTCGTCACCGGCGCCACGGGCTACGTCGGCGGCCGCCTCGTGCCCGAGCTGCTCGAGCGCGGCGAGCACGTGCGCGCGCTCGCCCGCACGCCCGGCAAGCTCGAGGGCCGCGCGTTCGCCGGCCATCCCCACCTGACGGTGGCCGAGGGCGACGTGCTCGACCGCGCGTCGCTGGATCGTGCGCTCGACGGGGTCGACGTCGCCTACTACCTCGTGCACTCGATGGGCGCCGGGGCCGACTTCGCCGAACTCGACCTGCGCGCGGCGCGCACCTTCGCCGAGGCGTGTCGCGCTGCGGGCGTGCAGCGCATTATCTACCTCTCCGCCCTCGGCTCCCGCGACGACGAGCTCTCCCATCACCTCGAGAGCCGCCGGCAGACCGGCGACGCGTTGCGCTCGACGACCGTGCCCGTGACCGAGCTCCGGGCGGCGATCGTCATCGGCTCGGGCTCGGCTTCGTACGAGATCATCCGCGACCTCGTCAACCACCTCCCCGTGATGGTCGCGCCGCGCTGGCTGCGTTCGAAGTGCGAGCCGATCGCCATCCGCAACGTGATCGACTACCTCGTTGGCTGCCTCGACGAGCCGCGCACCACGGGCCAGGAGCTCGACATCGGCGGCGGCGAGATCCTCACCTACCAGCAGATGATCGGGCTGTTCGCCGAAGCGCTCGGCACCACGCGCGCCATCATCCCGGTGCCGCTCCTGACGCCCCGCCTCAGCTCCTGGTGGCTGCACCTCGTGACGAGCGTCGACTTCTCGATCGCGCAGCCGCTCATCGAGGGCCTGCGCAACGACGTGGTCACCGAGGACCACCGCATCCGCGACTGGATCCCCATCCGCCTCATCGGCTACCGCGAGGCGGTCGAGCTCGCGCAGGCACGCGCGAGTCAGCCCGAGCGCTGGTCACGGTGGAGCGATGCGCTGGCCCAGCCGCGTCGGCTCATGCGTGCCGCGGGCGCGCACCCGGGCTCGGGATCGGCGCGCACGTATCGCGACTACCGCGAGTTCGACGTCGACGTGCCGGCAGACGACCTCTTCCGCAGCGTGTCGCAGCTCGGCGGCGACAACGGCTATGGCGGTGGTGTCGACTTCCTGTGGCAGATCCGGGGAGCCGTCGATCGCGCAGTCGGTGGCCCGGGCCTGCGTCGTGGTCGCCCGCGCGGCCGGCTCCACGACGGCGACCCACTCGACTTCTGGCGGGTCGAGCACATCGACGAGGATGCACGCCGCCTCATCCTCGCTGCCGAGATGCTGACCCCCGGTGTCGCTCGCCTCGAGTTCCGCGTCGAGCCGCTCGGTGACGGCCGCGCACGGCTCCACCAGCTCGCGACCCTCACCGGCAATTCGATGCGTACCGCCGCCTACTGGTACGCCGTGCTGCCGGTGCACGGCCTCGTGTTCCAGGCGCTGGGTCGCCACGTCGTGGCGGGTGCGACGCCAGCCACGCGGTGAGGCCCGAAGCTACCTGCAGACCCGAGCGACCCGGCCGCAGACCGGGGTGCGAGGCACGATCGACGTCGCGCGCTCCTGCACACCCCACAGCATCGAGCCCAGCGCGAAGGTCGTGGATCCACCACCGTTGGACACGCGGAAGGTGTACTTCCTGGGCCCGGTGCCGCGCGTCGGCGCGTAGGTCACCTCCGGCACCTTCACCGAGTGGCTCGTCGACGCGTTGCCGTACGACTCGAGCAGCGCCCCGCTCCGCGGATCGACGACGACGCTCAGCACGAACCGGCGATATTCGCGATGGGCCTCGACCTGCCAGCTCTCGGTGCTCGTCGTGTCGGGCAGGCCGGTCACACCGGCGGCGCGTGCCTCGGCGACGAGCTGGGGGGCGGTCACCGTGCGTGCCGGAACCCTGCGGTCGTGGATGAGGTCGAAGGTCACGCGTGTGCCGGGTCGCTGGGTGTGGTCACGCGTTCTGGGCGTCACGCGCGCCCCCGGCTGGGCAGCGAGCCAGTGGAACACTGCCGTCCGCTGTCGATCGGACATCGGCGCACTGGTCAGGAGTGCGACGGCGGTGTAGAGCCGCTCCTCCTGACGCCGGGTCGCGGCAGTCTCGCCGTTCGCACCTGTGGGAAGGGCGAACGAAGGTGCACCGAGTCGATCCGGGCTCCCCACGAGGTCGGCGACACCTGCGGCGAGCGGTGCACCCGCCGCCGGGAGCGCCGCGAGCTGGCGGTACGTCGCGCCCCAGATGCTCCGCTGTCGGGCCGCGGCCGACTGCGAGCCACCGAGCCGTCCGTCGTAGCTCTTCTCGTACTCGGGCTTGGTTCGCACCCACGCGCGCTGGAAGGCCGCGCCGCCTGCGGGCCAGGCCAACACGTTCACCGAGTTGGCGTACATTAGGCTCTCGGCCCGTGTCGTGCCCGGCTGGAGCGTACCGCCGCTGCTGATGCCGCCGATGTTGCCCTGCTCGTCACGCGAGACCATCGGGGAATACTTCAGCGTCGGAGTCCCGTTCGACATCAACATCCGCCCGTGGGCGCTGGAATCGAACCACGTCTCGAAGGAGCTGGGCACGGATTCACGACCGAAGAACAGCTTCGGAGCGCCGGGACGGTTCTTGAGCTTGGGGTCGAAGGTCGTCGCGTAGGTGTGGAAGTACTCGCCCCGTGCGAGCGGCGCCGGCCCGGCGGCGTAGGTGGTCGCGTGGGCCGAGGTCGCGGCGAGGGCGACGCTGGCT